>CAILUB010000238.1 GCA_903837305.1 uncultured Cytophagaceae bacterium | reverse complement strand
ATGGATGATCTTCCGCTAGTGAACCATGCATGATTCAGTATTGTTTTATTAGAATTTATTGAAATTCCATATCCACAATTATTGATATCACTTCCAAAGTAATGAAATCCATTATTACCTGGAGCTAGGTAAGTTGCATCTCCAGAATTTTCAATTCCATTTGCTCTAATGAATCCATTAAAATAACCAGCCTCTCCAAAAATGCAACCATAAAATTTAGAATTTTTATCTCCAGAAATCTCTAAAGCTAGCGTTCTTCTATCTGCTGATGAATATGCGCCAGAAGGAGTAACATAAAAATTAATTTTAGAATCTCCAGAGCTTGTTTGATTTAAATTTATTGAACTATGCAATCCACCAGATGAATTATAAAAATAAAAAGAACCAGTTGAGTTATCTTTATTGTTGCGAATATTAAATACAACATTATCCCCACTGCCTATTAAATAAGAATTATTTGAAACAGTACATAATCCACAACTTATAATTGTTCCATTTGAAGTTAAATTAGAAGAAAAGAAGGAAGACCCTCCAACAGCAAAATTATGTTGAGAATTTAAACAATCCCCAGAAAATAGAGTCAAAAAACAACCAGAACCAATTAATGTATTTGTTGATGAATTATTTTCATTATTCTTTAATTTAAAAAATTTATTATAAATTAAATTAGTTGCATTCCCAGTTATTGTTAAACCTGTATTTATTGTAGCTGCAGGTTCATTGCATAAAGACGTAAATAAAACAGAATTAGCATCATAAAAATTAATACCTTGATTACCAGATTGATTAACCGCATCGCTATCCTTTAAGATAAAAGTGGGGTTAGAATTTACGACTTGAATTCCTTTATAATTTGTATCAACTCCAGTTCCAATAGCCAACGTCCCATTTGCACTAAAAGTCATTAAAGATCCATTGCCAGTTATTACAAAAGCTCTAGAAGCTGGTGTATTTAAATTGACATCTCCATTTGCGTAATCAAAATACAAACAATTATTATAAAAAATAGTACAGATATTACCTATAAATAATCCAGATTGTTTATTGCCATTTTCTATTAAAAAACCAGAATTTGGCTGGTCACTAGCGCATAAAGGTCCAGAATAACTTCCAGTTAATCTACGATATGATTCAGAAAGAGCGATTTCTATTTCATCGGAATTATTTGTTAAAATTTGATTTGACATCCTTTTTCCTTTTTTATTATTTTAATCGTTCCAATGTTTTAATAGTTGAGCTATTTTCATTCCAGTGTATACAAATGCTAAAAACAAACCTCCAACCCTTAAAGCGCTCTCTGCGTCACTCATTGAAATGACAAATGCTGCTATATTAATAGCTCCAACTTTTGACATTTCTAATAAATGATCCATGTGTATTTTTACACTTATTATTTTATCATTTATGAAATGAAGAACATTATTTTTCAAGTTAACGGTGGCATCGGAAAGTCTATTATGGCTACAGCTGTTTGCCGAGCAATTAAAAAGGCTTATCCTGATTACAACCTGATTGTATTAACTGGATTTCCAGAAGTTTTTATTGGAAATCCTAATGTATTTAGGTTCTATAGGTCTGGAATGGCCCCATATCTATACGAGGATTTCGTCAAAGGAGATCAAACCATTTTCATGTGTGATGAACCTTATCTCGCTAAGGGATATTTAAATAAAACAAAACACCTTACAGAAGCTTGGTGTGACGTTTTGGGTGTAAAGTTTGATGGTCCAAAGCCAGACATTTACCTAAATCCAGTAGAGCAGCTTAAGACTAAGATGCAAAACCCAAAACCAATTTTAATCTTTCAGCCATTCGGTGGAGGTAGCAAGGATGTTCAGTATAGTTGGAATAGGGATATTCCACCTCATCAAGCTCAAATGATTGCGAACACACTATCTCAAAAGTATCATATCTTACAAATTTGCAGAGAAGACCAAATTAAACTACAAAATGTTCAGCACATTCATGCTCCTTTTAGGGACATCTTTGGTCTTATTCTTAACTCGCAAGCTAGACTAGGAATTGATAGCTTTATGCAGCACGCGGCTGCAGCTTTCAACTTGACAACCACTGTTACTTGGGTTACAAATAAGCCAGTAACCTTTGGTTACAAGCAGAATAAGAATGTTCTGCCAGACAGTAAGTTAAAAGCAGTTAATACAAATGCTGTAGAAGGTTATCTCGAAGAATATGACTTTTCTGGTCATAGAGTTCATGATTATCCTTATGCTACGCCAGATGTATTTGATCTAAACGACATCATTAAAACCCTATAGTATGACAATCCAAGCAGTAAATTCCGTTTCTAATTCAATTCAATTGACGCCTGTAGTACAGGCAATGCTAGTTGCTAACGATAGAATGCCCAAAAACGCATTACCTATTGATACTCATGGCACAGTACAATCAAATAATGATAATTTACTGCCAGAAATTAGCTTGTACAATGCTCATGGAATTCTAAAAACAACCAAACCTAATTCTCTATTAGGTATTGCTTAAAAGTCAAATAGCAGATACGAAAAAACCCCGCTGAAAAGCGGGGTTTTTTTATTTTACTTCTTTAAGGTTTTTTACAACGAAGAGACAAAAGATTGGACAGAAGCCAAAACAGATTCATTCGTCCATTGAGGATTGTCATAGTTGTCACCAGAAAGATCTCCCAATTCTACAGGGTGTGGAAAATCCTTAAGCCAAACAACAACCTTCTTATTAACAACATCATCTAGCACTCTTTCAACTTCAACAGAAGAAAGCTCTACTGTTTCTGGTTGACGAACTGTTACGGTTTTTGGGGTTTCTAATTGGAATTGCATATATTAGATATTAAATTATTCTTAAATTATTTCAATTTATGAATTTACGGCACCACAACAACATATAGAATAACTGGAACTCCCCTCGCTATACAAACAATAACAAACATAAGTTCCAAAAGCGCAATACGCCGAACCACAATTATCAGCTCCATCAGCGCAGCAATAATTGCAACCTATAAGAAAACAACAATCTCCTCCAACAGTTATTGATCCATCTCCGCACCCCCCTTGGAAACAAGCTCCAATATCATAATAACAATCAGAAATAAATCCAACATTTGTTCCTTGTGGACACACAGTATACATAGCTACACCATCAGTATATCTATATACGCAAGAGTTATCAAGAGCTGTGCATACAATTTGAAAAGTTGTACAAATTACACCTTCAAAAAAAGCAAAATTTGAATAAGGTCCACTTGCTAATGCAGGTACACCCGCGCAATAATTATAAAATAATCCATTGTCTAGTCCAGAAATTGGTGGCGTGATATTACAAGCTGTTGCAACGATTCCCGCTGGCTCAAAATAATAATTTGAATATGCTCCAGCAGCTAAAGCTGCAACGCCAGCGCTATATAAATAATAACAGGAATTATCTTGAGCAGCAATCGGAGTTGTAATAGAACATGTTGTCGCAATAATCGTTGCTGGTTCAAAGTAATAATTTGAAAACGCCCCAGTAGCTCCAGCCGCAACTCCAACGCTATATGTATAATAACAACAATTATCTAAAGTAATTTGAGGAAGTGCGCAATTATAATTAGTATTTACAAGTATGCTGTTATCAAAAGCATAATTTGAATAAAGACCATTCGGAATAATTCCTGAACCATTGCAATAAAGAAAGTATTTACCTTGTCTACATGAATATTGAGATGAAATGCAATATATTAGAAATGGAGTACCTTCAGTTCTGTCATCTTTACAAAAAGTGTAATTGTTAATTAAAGCTGAATAAGAAAAAGAACAACATCCAAATTCAAAAATACCGTCCTGTGCAGCTCCATTAGTTATTATATCAAACAATGATCCGTCATTAGTAACTAAACTAAAACAACACAGATTAGATTTATACGCAATTGGTTGGGCACATGCAGGATTTATATATTGAAGATTATTTAGATTCCCATAATAACCACTATTATCAAGTATATAATTTATACCAGTTACACATATTGCTCCACCATTTTCATATATTTGACACCCACCATCAATTGCTCCAGCGGGCATGTTTGTAGAATAACCGCAATCAATTGCACCACTATTAATTGCATAGTTTGAATAAAAACCAGTGGCTATTGTTACGGTTGCAGCATCGTATATATAGTAAAGACAATTGTCTGAAGCTTGTATAGGCAAAGAGCAAGTATAATTTGCTTTTGGTATCGCTAAAACAACAGCAGAAGCGCATAAATTTATACATTCAAAAGTGCAAGAATTGCAAGCTTCAGCTAGATCAAAATAACCAATAGAGGTATGTCCATTTGGACTGCACAAAAGATAATATGGATATGAAGCGTTATTAGCGGCACCCCAAAAACATATATATTTATTTACAACGTTAATATATTTAACGCCATTAGAAGGATAACCATTTTCAGAAACATCACATGAACAAATTGGCGATCCAGTATTAAAGTAACATAGATCAAAACCTCCATTTGTTTGAGACGTTGGATAAAAACCACACGCTATAGTAGATGCTCCACTTAAATATACATAATAAGCAGAATCATCTGAATAAATATTAGTTGGAAAACCAGTCGTAACTAAAAATTCATAATCAGCAACCGAAGCTCCAGCATCAATTATTGATTGATCGCATTGAATCACGCAATCTGCGGCACCATACAATACAGAATTTCCTCTCAATATACCAGTCCCACATACATAACCAAAACTACAAGAGTTATAAAAAACCGTACATCCACAAGCTTGCCCACAATTAACTCCACCAGAAAAAGTAGCATTTAAAACTTGCCCACAATTTGAACTAGTATCTAAAAATGAAACGCTACCATTTATTGTTCCGAGATTTGAACAGTTTACAGAATTCTCTATAAAAAAAGTATTTCCACTTATATTACTCATATTAAATTAAAGTTGTATTTAAACCGAACGTAGCGTTTCCAGATATATTTATTCCGCTCAATGCGAAACCAGTTGCAGAGCAGAAGTAAATACCAGAAGGGTCTGTGATTAATGTTGTATTAATTAATGCAGGCTTAACCCAAAGATTGCAGCTTAAAACAGTAACCGCCGCGCAGTTACCAGACATTACAACATTAGTTGAATTTATTGGGTAACAATCAGCACTATTTATGTAATTATTGTCAAACCAATTATATAAATTAAACCACTGTCTATTGAAGCAATTTGTCCAACTTGTTCCTTGAACAGCGATTCCAGTACCAGTAAATGGAGGAATATATTCTCCACTACTTCCTACAGTTCCACCTTGATTAGATGCGCCAGTCGCAAAATCCGCATTACCCTCTACGTCTCCATTATTTACCGAAGTATCAGCGAAAATTGCATTTCCAGAAACAACACCAGAATTTACAGCTTCTCCATAAAATAAACCAGAACCACTTATGGTTCCTAAATTAGACGCACTATCATTAAATATTGCAACTTCTACAATACCACTATTTAAAGAAGTTCCGTAAAAACAAGCTGTGCCAGGGATAGTTCCACAGTTAACGGCACCATCACAAAATATTGTTGCACCTGCAAGTTGACCGCTTAAGCTATTCGAAGAATTACCATAAAACGTTGCGATACCACAAACACAATTATTATTTACAGCGTTTTCAAAAAATTGCACTTGTTCTAAAACAATACAATCATTTGTTGAATTATCGCTAAAAGTAGCTGCATATACTGTACAAAGATTTTTTGAGTTTGAAGAAAATTCAGCCAATGAAACTAATCCGCAATTTCTAGAAGATCCAAAAAAATATGAGATTCCATCAATTTGTCCCGTTGAACTAGACAAATTTACAGAGTTGTCACAGAAAGCTATGTTTCCACTTATATACGACATAAAATAAATTTAATTAAGAAAAACTCGCATTTCCATAAAGAGTTACACCTCCGTAAAGAATTCCAGAAAATGAACATGGATTTTGAGAATAAATACATACTTCTAAATTTTCGTCAGCAGTTGAATTTCTTGAGTCAATTGAACGGGGTTGTACCCACAAGTTACAACCCATATCAATATAAACGCCACTATTTCCATATATGAGAACATCTGAAACCGAAAGAGGAAGTCTATCAGCCGTTTCTTGAAAAGAATTTTCTATGAACCAATTGCTTAAATTAAACCAATTAGTACTAACTTCATTTCTCCAATAAGTACCCTCTATGAAATTACCAAAAATTGCATTACCATACATGGTAACATTACCATATATATCTTTATAAAATGATTTTCCAGCATTTGAATACAGGCATACGCCATCAGTATCAGTTACTCTAGTTGTGTCTATGGAGTTAGGTTGAACCCACAAGTTGCAATCCATATTAACATACGCCGCACAATCTCCAGACATCACAACATTAGTTGATGAAGTTGGGTAACTTAAAGCGGTTGTAATATATTGATCGCTAAACCAATTTGATAAATTAAACCATCCAGAATTAGCCGTACATTTCCAATATGTAGCTATTGTACTTATTGCTTCAGCGCCAGTTGCTGAAATTTCCAAGATAGAAGCTCTTGTTAGCCACTGTATTCCAGAAGCGTTATTAATAAATAAACCCCAATATGCGCTATTTAATCCACTTACAGATAGCGTCAAATTTTGATTTAAGTTGCAGTTTACGACAGTACTTGAATTAAAGTATCCAGTAGAAATTTGATTTCCAGTGCCTCTAAACAAAGAAGCCTTAACCTTAAAAACTCCATAACACTCAGTATCAGAAAAGCTTTTACCAATTATGTCAAAATTACCATATACAACAGTGTTACAGCAAAGAGTTCCGTAGATTAAACATTTGGAAGCATTATCGAATACGGTAGCTTTTGATAAAAAAGTTGTATTTTGAGCATCTCCATCTGACAAAAATGGAGGAATGGAGTGAACAATTTGTGAATGTATTGTTCCGTCATCATTATATTGACTACCAGTTTCGCCATGACAATAATTTAATTTTGCCACTCCATTAGAACCAAATATAAATGAATTACATGTTTCAGCTACCGATCCACTATGATTAGCGTAAGAATAAGAGCAATTATTATTAATATCATTTGTATAATAAAATTTACCTTGTAATCCAGATGTGCATTGATTTAAACCACTTAAATAAGAAGTATTAACATTTCCAGAAACAAGTATATTTGAATTAAAACTTCCACTAGGAAATTTTAATATACCGCTCCCTTGCTGAGAGGTTTTTATAGTAACGCTATTAGATTCGGAATGGTCAAAATTTATAGACATTTTTAATTTGTCCTTGTTTTTAATTCATTCAAACACATTAACCAATTTAGAGAAGAACCTTCAGCACCACTAACTCTAAACACTAATTTTTCAAATTCACCAGAATAAGAATCAGTATAAATATCAAAAGTGTAATTGCCTCCTTGAACTATTCCAGTATTTATAGTATAACTTGCTAAAACAAACGCGGTTCCAGTTTGGACTATAGTGGCGCAAAAATCATAAACGGCAAATTGAGACGCACCTTTTGCAACGACTTTACCATTAAGATAAGATATAGCTTCACCATAATCTAAGCCTTGAAAATAATTCTCAGCTAAACATGCTACATGATTACTTGAATTATATATAGATGGAGTAACTGCCTTAGACATGGTCTGAACGCTTTGATTCCAACCGCAACAATTACCACTTGATTCAATAGCTTGAGCAATTTGATAATCCTGAACGGTGTGACCATTTTTCCCAAATATTATACTGTAAAAACCATAAGCGCAATTTCCGCTTGTTACATCAGTTCTTTGAGCTAAAGATTTATGGTATGGGTAGTAGATATCAAATGGAACATTTTGATTAATTGAATCCAAACAATTCTGCAATCCAGAAACGTAAGAAACGGGAGATCCCGAAACGAAAATAGTAGATTCTCCATTAATACTTGGAAAAGTAAAAGTTGAGTTACCAACTGCATCTGAAGCTTGGAGCGTTACACTTCCACTTTTACTATGGTCGATATTGATTGGCATATAATACTTTAGTTTTTACACCTATTTTTAATCAATACCAGCTTCAATTATATTTGTATCATCTAATGTTCCATCATCTTGTCCAGCTTCAATTATTATTGCATCATTAGAACCTTCACTAAATACAGCATTTTCTGGTAAGATCCCATTTGAGATTTGAGACTGAACACTTGCAAATGAGAATGGAGTTGGAATTCCAGTCGCTATGTTTTGAATAACTTCAATTCTGGAAGTCCATTTCATTTTTGTAGAATCAGTATCTACAAATTCATACCTAAGACCGCTCTCTGTTAAATAAACATTTGCATCAAAAGCGTATTGACTCTTATTTTTAATTTGAGCCTCAGATTCAATTAATTGAAAAGCGGCATTAGCTTCTGAAAAAACAAATGAGTTTATTTGAGAATTAAAGTATTCGCCATGAGTTCCATCCACATTTTCTCCAACTGCAATAATATCATTCTTAACGCTCCAAGCCTGTTGATAATAATTATTATTTAAAATTAAATGCAAGTACCCAGTAGAACAAAATCCACCGAACCCCACACCTTGAGTATTAGTTTCGCATATTAAATATGTAAATTGATTAGATCCAGTATTGTATGGAGAATTTGAAAATGCAAACTGCCCCTCTTTAGATGCAGATGGTTTACATCCAATAGACAAAAAGCCAGTTGAATTAGCTGCGGATACTGAAGAAGTTGTTCTTTTAAATAAAGGCATTTTATAGTCTATAATAAATATTTGCTAATAAACCGTTTCCATTATTCCCCTCCCAAGGGTCAGTGCCCTGCTTGTCATGCGTTACTTTAGCTATAATTCCCTGAAATCCAGCAACTGAATAAGAAAAATTTTGATCTACTGTAGATTGAGCATAAATTGGATAAGTTAAAACTGGAGACGAGGCGTTATACCCAGAAAAATGAATGAAAAGAGGCTCATCGTTTAAGTTATTATCAATAAAAAATCCAACCAACTTAGTTGCTGCAGCGCTAACCTCTACCGCTTCACCAGATAAATTGAGATTTCTATATCCAGATGATACTGGCGGCGTAAATTCGAATGATGAACCGTCAGCTCCAGCTAAATCTGCTGGAGTAAGAGGTCTCCACTCACCCTCATTTCCATCATAGATATAGTTTAATTGAGAATTAACTTTACCATGAGTTACTGAATTTGATGGAAAAACGGGATTTGGCATATATTAAGTATATAAAATAATACCAGTTGCGGTACTAGATGTAGTCTTTACTCCAGAGAATGGTATGGGAGCTGGAAAAGAAACAAATCCATCAACAGGAACGTGAATTGGATAAGTATTATCTACAGTTATAGTGAGAGCTGCATTCGCTCCATTATATATAGCATGTATTAAACTCGCTCCAGTAATCGACACTGTAGTAGCAGATGTCAAATTATATAATCTTCCAACTTTATAAAAATCATTACTCATATTTAAAATTTTACACTTTTATGGAAAGGTACACTTAAATTATTATAATCTGATATGAAATTTAGTCTATACAAGCCAAACGCGAAGGTAACTGGATGCGCATTCCAATTTAAAATTGGAGAAACAAAAGGAAAAGAAAAAACACTATACGTAAGCGCTATTCAACAATCGTCTTGGAATGAAAATACAAAAACTGGATCGTTTTCAGACAATGCAAAAAATCCAGAAAAAAATATCAATATCAAACTAAATGAAAATGAAATTGGTGGTTTGCTATATGCAATCCGTCAATATACAGAATTCTCAGCTTTTCATACGTTTGACGAAAACAAGACTCAGATTTCATTTAAACCATACACAAAACAAAATGGAGCTAAAGCATTTTCTTTTTCAATCTCTAGAAACGGAAATCAAAAGTTTGGAATTGGAATTGAGTTGGGTGAAGCTGAGACCTTATCTGAGTTTCTAAAATTCACGTTAGTTCAAATTTTCTCCGAAAGATCTATTTTAAAATCTGAATAATGAAAAAAATTCTATTCCACTCTAACTTCTCTAGAGCGTTTACTGGATTTGGTAAAAACACAAAAAATATTCTTCAATATTTATTTTCTACTGGAAAGTATGAGATCATTGAAGCGGCAAACGGAATGCCTTTTGAAAGTCCAGAGACAAAGAGACAACCTTGGAAATGTTACGGAACCCTACCGACTCAACAAAAATTAGAACAATTAAAAAGCGAAGATCCAAACATAGAGAAGAGCTTGGGATATGGAGCTGGAATGATTGATGAATTAATTTCTTTGGTTAAACCAGATATTTATGTTGGCGTTGAAGATATTTGGGGAATGAACGGCTATTGGGATAAGCCTTGGTGGAATAAAATCAACTCTATGGTTTGGACTACATTAGATAGTTTACCAATTCTACCCGATGCGATAAATGCAGCGCCCAAAATTAAAAATTATTATGTATGGGCTTCATTTGCTGAGAGGGCTCTGAATGGAATGGGATACAGTAATGTTAAAACACTTAGGGGGTCTTTAGATGTTTCTAAGTTTTTTAAGCTCGAAAATTCGCAAAGAACATCCCTAAAAGAAAAATTTAATTTATCAGATTCTTTTGTTGTTGGATTTGTTTTTAGAAATCAATTAAGAAAATCAGTTCCAAACTTACTAGATGGATTTAATTCTTTTAGAATAAGAAATCCAAAGGCTAATGCGAAGCTATTGCTTCATACGCACTGGTCCGAAGGTTGGGATATTCCAAGACTACTAAGGGAAAAAGATATTCCAAAAGAATTAATATACACAACATATTTTTGTTCCGCTTGTAACAATTACGAAGTCAAACCTTTTACGAAACAAGGGGTGGCATGTAAATACTGCGGGACTAATAATAGTCAAAACACCACAAACGTTTCAGCTGGAGTTTCCGATTCTCAATTAAATGAGATTTATAATTTAATGGATGTATATTGTCATCCATTTACAAGCGGTGGACAGGAAATTCCAATTCAAGAGGCTAAATTAACAGAATTGATAACTTTAGTTACAAACTATTCGTGTGGAGAGGACTCCTGCACATCTGAAAGCGGAGGTTTATCTTTAGATTGGGTTGAGTATAGAGAGCCAGGTACTCAATTCATAAAAGCTTCAACCTTACCAGAAAGTATTTGTGAAAAATTAACTGAAGTATTTTTTACTCATCCAGATAAAATTAAAAAAATTGGAGAAAAAGCAAGACAATGGGTAATTGATAATTTTTCAATACAAGTTATAGGCAAGCAATTAGAAGATATTTTTGATGGGATGCCAGATATAGATTACGATTTCTCTACAAAATCTGAAGATCCAAATCCAAATTATCCATTACCTCAAATAGAAAACAATGAAGATTTTATTGTAGATTTGTATAAAAATATTTTAAAACAAAATATAGATAAAAATCATACAGAATGCATTGAATTCTGTAATCATTTAAAAAACGGAGCTTCAAAAGAAGAAATCCATAAACACATTGTTAATAACGCAATAAATAAATTAAATAAACCAAAATCAATTGATTTATCTGAATTGTTAGATAAAGACGATGAAGGAAAAAGAATTGCGGTTGTTATCCCGCAATCTGGAGGAGATGTATTAATGGTTAATGCGTTAATGGAAAATTTAAAAACATTGTATCCAGAATATAATATATATTTATTTACAGATCCAAAGTTTGCGGATTTAATTTCTGACAACAAAGCGGTTCACAAAGTACTGCCTTTTAGTCCTGTTTGTGAAAATCTTCTAGCGTTAGAAGGTAGAGCTTCTCATAAAGGATTTTTTGAAATTGCGTTTTTGCCACACGCAACAACGCAGAAATTTTTTGCTTATCAACACAACGGAAAAGATAGATTACAATTTTCATTAACATAACATGTCACACTTAATAGAAGAATACGCAAAATCACTAGGCGTTAAAATTGGAACGCCAGTTTTAAATGATCACTTTTATCCAATTTTAGACGAAAAGTATATAACGATTCATACTGACAATAAAATTGATTCAAAAAATTACGAATATTTTCCACAAGTAATTAATTTAATCAAACCTATCTTAAATAATCTTGGATATAAAATATACCAAATTGGAGGACCAGCAGATCCAGTTTTAAAAAATGTAGATAAATTATTATTAAATTTGTCATATAGACAATCCGCATACGTAATTAAAAATTCTAAATTGCATTTGGGCATTGACAGTCTGCCAGTGCATATGGCAAGCATGTATGATATCCCAATCGTTGCATTATATTCACACATCATGGCTAATAATGCTTATCCATATTGGAGTTCTAAAGAAAAAATTATTTTATTAGAATCAGACAAAAAGGGCAATAAACCCTCATATTCATATGAAGAAAATCCAAAAACCATAAGAACAATCAAGCCAGAAACAATTGCAGATTCAATTTTTAGCCTATTGGGAATAGAAATAAAATTAAATTTTAAAACATTGAATATAGGAAGCAATTATCATATTGAACTTACAGAAGTTGTTCCTAATTTTGTAGCTGAATTATCAGATCAAAAAGATAAAAATATTTACATTAGAGCTGATTTGCATTTTGACGATCAGAAAATTGCATATTGGTGCGCAAATTATAAATCCACAATTATATCCAATAAGATGCTACCATTAAATCTGGTACGTCAATTTTCGGCAAATATAAATACTATATTTTTTAAGTTAACTGATGAAGATATTCCAGCTGAATATTTTTATCAATTAAAAAATACAAAAGTTAAATTCATTATCTGCACAAAGGATAAAAAAAACCTACCTCAAATTAGAAATAAATATTTTGATTTTACTGTTGAGTATGATGATATTGAAGATAGAGCGAGCAACTGCAATAAAATAAATGCAAAATTTTTAACAAATAAAGTTTTACTATCAGAAGGTAAAGTATACCCAAGCGAAGCGCATCTAAAAATAAATAAAAGCATTGACAGCGATAATGATGTGATCTATGATGATAATGATTTCTGGAAAGATTCAGAACATTATTACCTCTATGAATAAAACTGATTTTAAATACAACGAAAATGGCTCCATTAATTGGAGAGCAATGGTTAAGCCAGAATATCTCTACCCCAATAAAGACTGGTTTGAACTGCGTGGAAAGCCCCTTCCTGACTCCGTAGAGGGATTAGCCGACAATCAACTGCTAATTAAATTAGGGGGTCTTAAAGAGCTTGCAAAGCTCAGGGGATACGAGTCAGTTTCTTACGAAGTTGTTAAATGTGATAGAGATTATGTTGTTGTTAAATGTAAAATTTCTTGGAAAGTATTACTAGATGAATCCTCTCCAACAAAGATTCAAGAAGATTATTGCGTATTTGAAGACATGGCAAACGCCACCCTTGAAAATACAAACGACTTCTGCGCAAAGTTTCTGGAAACAATTGCAACAAACCGTGCGTTTGTTCGCTGCGTGCGCAATTTTCTTGGAATTAATATTGTTGGAGATGATGAAATTGACAAATCAAAAAATAAAGTAGCAGCATACGAGAACTCAGAATCTAATATTGTAAATATTACCCCCCAAGGTCTTTTAAAGAAACAAGCTAAAGATAAACTTGGATGTGAATCATTTGACGAATTTAAGACTTATCTTCGTAAGCTGTGGCAAGAGGAAACATACAAGAATGAAGAAGCTAAAACTTGGAATGATTTTACCGCAATTCCAGCTAGAGAGTGCAGGAAATTAAGTTCATTTATTAAATAAATGCAAACATCATTTATTAAAAAAATAGTTACAGTCGCAGAATGGCAGGCTGTAATGAATGACGTTGAATTCTTCTTTAAAGAAGATAATCAAAAATACGGACATGCTTGCGGTTTAATGCATGACAAGGGATTAATTACAAAATGTTTATCTCACGAATCCTTATTAATTTGGAATATGCATGTTTGGGCGCATTTTAATGGT
>CAILUB010000237.1 GCA_903837305.1 uncultured Cytophagaceae bacterium | reverse complement strand
CCGTCAAAGCCATACTGCCCGCTAAGAACAAAAGCGTCGCAGCTTGGATGGTTTTTCTAGAAAGCCAAAAGCCCAAGAATAAATTTAAAATACCCAGAAGTGATAATGCAATGATAGCCGTCATAATGCTTTTTAATACTATTTTATTTGAACCATTGGATTAATTGCTGAACCGCTGGTTCACTAAAACCTAAAACTGTTGATGGAAAAACTCCACCTAAAATAACCAAGGCACTTAAGGGAATTAACACGGCTTTTTCTGCAAAAGTCAAGTCTGCAAAATCAGAAGTGATACGTGACACATTTCCGAAAATCGATTTTTGGATCAATCGTAGCGTATATACTGCGCCTAAAATGATGGTGATACCCGCGATGATACCTAAGGTTAGGTTTTGGTCAAATACACTCTTTAATAACAAGAACTCTCCAATGAAACCATTCGTCAATGGAAGTGCCACCGAGCCTAAGCTCAAAATCACAAACGTCACCGTTAAAGGGTAAGAGAACTGAGTGATACCCCCTAACTGGGCGATTTCTCTTGATTTTGTTCTACGTTCAATGATTTCAATCACGAAGAATAAACCGATGATATTGATACCATGCGATAACATTTGGTACAAGGCTCCTTGAATACCTTCGATGCTTCCAGTTAAAATACCCGCAGACATTAAACCTACGTGGGCAAAGGAAGAATAAGCTAATAAGCGTTTCGCGTCTTTTTGTTGGATGGCGATAATCGAACCATAGATTATTCCGATCACAGAAAGTACTGAGGCTGTTAATCCCCAAGTGGCCACGCCTAAAGGGAACATCGGGAGTACGAATCTAATCACACCGTACGTACCCATCTTCAACATGATACCAGACAATAACATCGTTCCTTGCGCAGGAGCCACGGTATAGGTATCAGGTTGCCAAGTATGGAAGGGGAAAACGGGCATCTTGATGGCAAAAGCCAAGAAGAAGGCCGCAAACAAATAGCCTTGTTGATCTGCACTTAAGCCTTTCGCTGTTTGGTACAATACTTCGATGTCTGCTGAGTGAAACTCCCCTGGGGTTAGCAAGTAAACGTAAACTAACGCGATTAAGAAGAATAAGGACCCAAACAAGGTGTAAACAAAGAACTTAAACGTAATCGCATTCTTGTTCTCACCGCCATAAATCGCAGCCAAGAAGTAGATCGGTAATAAGGATGCTTCGAAGAAGAAGTAAAACAAGAACGCATCTTTTGCTAAGAATGCTCCCATCAAAGCCGTTTGCATCACTAACATCAAACCCTGGAACTGCGAATTGTTTGCGCGATCCGTATTTGCCGTAGTCGCTACGATGAAGGGAACTAATAAAGCACAAAGTCCAATTAATACGCCGCTGATTCCATCCACATATAAGGAGAAGGATAAACCCGCTTCTGCCACCCAAGGGGCAGAAAAAGAAACAGGATTTAGGCTGGCTTGTTGTAAAACAAAGGCGGTGGCCGCTAATTCAATGAGGGATGCCGCTAGTGAAAGGGCAAACGCATTTTTTGGCTTGAAGATCAACAAAGCTGACCCAATCAAAAGCGGAAATAAAAGTATAAATAGTAGATACATAGCTATGTTGCGATCGGATTATGGAAGGATCGTACTTTTTAAACTAACAAATAAAATGACAACGATGGCCGCGACCATGCAGAATAGGTAGATGCCTACGTTTCCTGTTTGGGCTCTGCGGAACTCGCTCGAAGCATATTTCACAAAACGTCCTAAACCTTCGACGAACAAGTCAATGACCAGGAAGTCGATCACTTGGAAGAAGAAGTTCGATAAAAAGGCGATAGGCTTAACAAAAAGCATATCGTATAATTCGTCGATGTAGAACTTGTTGTAGATAACCTTTTGGATACCAGAAATTTCCCCATCTTCCGAAGGCACTGATTTCTGCATTCCGAATAGGTAGATCGCTAAAAAGGCGGGTAAGAAAGCGGCTAAAAGAGGCGCTCCACCTTCTAAACTCAAGAAGTTGACTTCACCCGCTTCGCCTGCTTCTGGCAATAGAGGTGCTAACCAATGCGCTAAGAATTCATTTCCTCCGGCAAAGTGAGGCAAGTTGATT
>CAILUB010000236.1 GCA_903837305.1 uncultured Cytophagaceae bacterium | reverse complement strand
CACCTTTTAAAAGGTGGAAAAAGGTGGAATTTTAAGTGTTTTGATTTTTCTTTATAAATTTAAAAAAATTGAAATACTTCTCATCTGTATAGATGGTGTTACAATTATAACAACCTATATTTAATATCAAACAACCGTAAAGCAAAGCAAAGCGAAAAGTAAAGCAAAGTGAATAGTATGGCAATTGAAAGTATTAGCAGAGAGTTTGAAGTGTTTATGAGAGAGATGATTAAGGTCAAAGAGTGTGCTCACGAAAATATTGAGTCGGAGTTAAGGAGTCTTATTAGAACTACTGTTAACTCATGTGCGACTATGTACGGATTTTCAGCAAAGGAAGCCTTAGCTAAACTGGACTCAAATGGCAACATTCTTCCTCAGATTCCAAATCAAGAGGAGAAAAAACGATCCAAGGAGTCGGACAAGGCCGAAAAACTACGAGTGAAAGAGTTTCAAAAAGCTCAAAAAGCGGAAATTAAAGAGTTTGAAAAAACTGAAGCTATTCGCCGCAAAGAGTTTGAAAAAGCTAAAAAAAAAAAACTCAAAGAGGCTGAAAAGGCTGAAAAAGCGAACGAAAACTCTGAAAGGACCAAAATGAAAGTGCAAGATATAGCATCAAAAGCTATTAACCTGAAGACAAAAAAGAAAACTGTCACAAAAAAAGTACAGGATACGGACTGTGAATCGTTAGCGTCCACAGTTATTATGACAGATTCAGAAGACGAAGAGATTCATATACTCTTTCAAAATCTTCCACTCATTGAAGAGCTCAACTCAATCAGAAATATCAAAGTTCAGAAAAAACTTTCGGCAGGAGTAAAGTTGGCAAGACAAATACTGGATATTTAAGGTAAGAATAAATAATTAATTACTAACGTTTATTTGTAGGATACCTGGATTTGGATTAAACCCTGGATAAAGATAAAGGTAAGCAATATTATATTTTTCCACCTTTTCCACCTTTTCCACCTTTCAAAAGGTGGAGCCAAACTATCCACCTTTCAAAGGTGGGATAATTCTACTGTAGGGTTGACGCTACTTATTCTACTGTATATTTGGATCCACCTTTTGAAAGGTTGATTGTTTGGATCCACCTTTTGAAAGGTGGATAGTTTGGCTCCACCTTTTGAAAGGTGGAAAAGGTAGACGATTTTAAGTGTTTTGATTTTTCTTTATAAATTAAAAAAAATTGAAATACTTATAAATTCTATAGTTGGTATTAGAGTTATAACAACCCATATTTAATATCAATCCAATCCTATCAATTAAAGCCTAAAGCGTTTAAATCAATAAGCAATCAATCACCCAATAAAATGCCCTGTCAAATTTGCAAAGCTCCGGGTCATACCCTATCCAAATGCACATCCGAGCAAGTTGATATTGTGGTAGAAAAGACCATCGGTATGATTACCAGCCACCCGTTTGACCTGATGCACCAGATTAGAGAGCTCCGACGCCTCACCAAGGTTGAGTTGTCAATCGTTTGCAAGACATTAGACCAGCATATTGGAGGACCAAAGGACGTACTTGTTAACCGCATAACCAGCGTTTTATTCACAGGACACACATCAAACCTAAATACAGTAACGAATGAAGACATTAACAAGATCAACAGTTCATACGACGAAGCTCGTAATTTGGCACCAAACTTATCACGAGAATCAATACATTTCAACAGCATCGCCCACTGTGTTAATATGATTGAGGTGTTTTATCATAACAGGTTTGGCATAGTGCGAAATGGAATGTCGCTTCCAGTGTATTACGGACGAGTTAACCTTTGGTTAGAAGCACAGGCACGTGGAGAAAGCATATACACGTTCCTTGATCAGTTTCATGTTCATCAACAACCATTGCATATTGCAGTTACGGTAGACGCATCGTTAACTGTTCAAGAATGCTCTATTTGTTATGACAACAAACAGATGGCAAAACTCGGATGCAATCACTGTTATTGCGTTGACTGCATTGATCATTCAGCAGCAGCGAGGACTAAATCAATCATCACGTGTTTCATGTGCCGAGCAGAAATCACCGAAGTCGCAGTCATAGATGATGCATTCAAGACAGAGATGGAAGCCAGAATTGAAGTTTGGAACACGTAGATTGTAGTGTAGTTTAAAAGTAGCTTATAGTGTAGTT
>CAILUB010000235.1 GCA_903837305.1 uncultured Cytophagaceae bacterium | reverse complement strand
GCATTAAAAATAGCTGACAAAACTCGTGATAAATATCCTTTGGCTACGGTTGATGCTGAATACGTTAATATGTCAGCTGAAGAAGCTAAACGATTAGCGGACGAAGCATTAGATAATCCTAATTGGATTCAAGTGGGTATGGATCCAGAGCGTCATTCTTACTTCTATGATAGAAAAACCATGCAACCTGTGCTTTCTGGTTCACGAGTTATTCAAATCGGAAGCATTTTGATGGTGGAAAACCCTGTCTTTGGAAATAAAAAGTCTTTCTTGTTTAGTAAAAAAGCTAAAGAAGGCGAAATAGTTAACCGTTCTACTGGATATACTGCTTATGACAAAGCAAAACCTATTCCAGAAGAAGTTGATAATAAAGTCAATTACCCAGAAGGCGTATCGCTTGAAGAAGAACGTGATTGGTTAATGCAACAATTGCGTCGATTTGATAGTTTCCGTAGACTCAATGACAAGTCAAATGAGCTAATCAATAAATATTTAACCACTATGGGTAGATTGCCCGAACTTGGAAACTATTTAGGACTGCGTTACCAAACACTTGGTAAGATTGATAACGTCGATGATATTGTTCGCAATGTATTTGATACCCTTCAAAAAGCCACTAAGGAAGATTCAAAAGAAATCTACACTTATTTGACTGATAATAAAGCAACGACTGAATTTATCATAGACCCTCAAATGGCATTGATGGCTAAGGATTTAAAAGAAGCTATTACAATTATCGGTAAGAAGTTAGTTGAGTTTAATATCATTCCAATGGAATCTTTCCAAATGTACGAAGGGCGCTATTTGCCTCGCGTTTATTTGGAACACATTATTCAAAGTAGCGATAGATATCAATCACTTGGAAGCGGTAAAACATTATCGCCAATGGGTTATGCAAAAAGACGTGATAATAATCTCCCAGAAGAATTCCGTCGATTGATAAAAGGCGAGATTAAAAATACGGCTTATTTAGCATCTCGCACTTTGAGTATTCCACTTCGTGATATTGCTATGATGGAATTCTTTAATCAAATTTCAGATAATGAAAAATGGGTTTGGAAACAATCACTTATTACTGTTGAAATTGACGCTAAAACAAATCGTCCGACAGCTATTTTTGATGACGATGGGGTGATTAACTACAATGCGACAAACAGCGCTTTAGAGGGTAATCCAAAAAAAGTAGTTGTTCGCAAAGTCACACCTTATTTCCTTGATAAAGAAGCAGATCGTATTCTTGACCAATCTTATTCTGCGCCAGAAGAAGATAGAAAAGATATGCAAGATTTAGCAAACATGATGAAACGCGCAGCAGCGCAAGCAATGAGTAATATGGATGCTATCCCCGCTGATTTCGTTAAGATGCCTAATGTTGCTAAGTACGGATCGCTTAGAGGATTGGTTGTTCATAAACTAATCTATGATGATTTAGTTGGAACGATTAATACTTATGGTGCGGCAGGTGAGCAGACCGCACTTGAGAATTTCTTTGGTAACAACGGACTGCTTTATAGAATTGCCAACGCATTTAAATTTTCCCATGTGGCACTAAATATTCCAACTCAAGTGATGAACTTATTATCAAATGGCATTTTACTTCATACCAGTGGAGTTAGATTTGATAAAGTCCCTGTTAGAGTATTCCAAGCATTCAAAGAAATTCTGAATGATGGTGAAAACTATAGAAAGATGGTTGATATGGGCGGTAGAAAAGCAACATTTAGTAACCAAGAACTTCAAGGTATCACAGACTGGTTACTTGAAAATGAAGCTGAATTTAGCGATAAAGATATGGACTGGTTTTCAATGGTGCATTTATTTAGAGAACTGTCTTACTTAGCAGGTAAGGGCGTTAGAGGTGCTAGTAATTTCCATCAAGCTATTGAAATGGTATTTAAAACTGCTAAATTTATTGATTTAAAATCAAAAGGTGCAAATGACCTTACCGCAGCGGTTATGGCGCATAAAGCATTATTTGATTATAGTTTTGTTCCAAGATGGGTAAAATGGTTAAGAAGCGTTCCGTTTGGTATTCCATTTATTACTTGGACTGTTAAATCATTTGAATCTAGTTTACGCACATTTGTTAATAGACCTACCTCTCTGCTTCCTTACTATATGTTAGGTTATGCAATGTCACTTGCCGCAGCCGCAGATTTTGGTGATGATGGGGAAGACAAATTAAAAGCCATCCTTAAATTGTTACCAGAGCGTATGCAACGTGCAGGTAATGTTTGGGTATTACCAATGAAAGATGATAGTGGTAGAACACAGGTTATTGATATGAATGGTTTATTCCCTTGGTCAAAAACGGTAGAAGGTATTAATTCATTAGGTAGGTTAGTAGGTAATCAAGACGTTGCGGAGTTACGCAATTTTGCAGATTCAGTTGGTGTATTTAGTAGTCCGATAACACAAGCGCTTGTCGCTATTGATACTAATCGTGATACATTTAGCGGTAAACAGATTATTGATGAGAACGACTCATCTGCTCAAAAATTACAATCGGTTCTTGAATACTCCTATAATGTAATGGGAATACCGATGTTTAGTCCAAAAGGTGATATCGCAACTATTTATAAATCACAATTCCCAAGTGAATACGAAGGAATAATGAATAAAGATGGATCGCCTAAGAAAACAGAGCAACAAGCATTTCTTCATTTAATGACTGGGTTATCTGTAAAAAGTGTTGATATTGATTTTGAAAAATACAAAAAACTATCGGCATTTGAAAATATGGTTACTGGTATTGAGGCTCAATTATCTAAAGAACTTAGTTCTAATCCAAATTTAGATGCGGAATCCAGAGATAGGGTAGTTAAAAAATATACAGATAGAATTGATAGAGTGATGGAAAAAAGAGATAAATTTGAAAAAGAAACCAGTGTTTTAAATTAACAAGATTTATAATACCTTTGGCGCTACATACCGTAGCGCCCTTTAACTAGGAACGAAAATGGAAGAATTAGCAGTTACAATTACACGCGATGCACAAGGTCAATACACTGTTGAAACCGAAAATCAACAAGAGCAAATGGCTGAGGGCGGTGAAGGCGCAATGGAAGGTATGGAAGAAGGTATGGGCGCAGGTGTGCAAAAAGCGCGTGACCTTAATGATGCTTTGAAAATTGCCAAAGGTCTTTT
>CAILUB010000234.1 GCA_903837305.1 uncultured Cytophagaceae bacterium | reverse complement strand
ATTGAAAATTCGAAGAGAAAGTTATCCATTAAGACTACATACAATAGGAATATAAGTAAGGATCCTACTAAAACGTATGATTTTGCGATCAGTCTCACATATGGGCTTTTGCTATATTCCAATTTTACCGTGACTAGAAGAGTAATAATGGATATAATTGCGGAAAAAAGCCAATTAAACAGTCTTGAATTTTTGATTATTCTTTCATCTAGCAGGTTTGAAATCGCTATGGCATGAATAAATGGGCCGCTAACTTTTGTGTAAAAATTATTTTCGTCTGTGGTTAAATTGTATGAGGCATTGGGTACCAAATGTATGTCTTTCCCATTGTCACTCATACTACCTATAATTACTATTTTATCTTCTAAATAGTTTAAGTAAGTGTTCGTTGAATCAAATAACAATTCCTCTGCTTTGATAACTACTGGCAAATTTTGAGGCTCAAAATTTATGTCGATATCTTTTTTATCAGCAAAGTATTTAATGCTCTTATTGTTTGGCGCAATAGTCTTTACAATTTCATAGGCAAAAGAGTGCGTGCCAGGCTCCGATTTAGAGATGTTTAGCAGAGAACGGACAGGAAAATCCGTATCTTCTTTCCCAAGATTTGCGAGCCCTTGTTTAATTTCTTGTCCATCATTCGTAAAAAATGATCCGCCAATGAGTTCATCTTTGCCAAAAACCACTTTTGGGGTTGTCAAAGCAAATTCTTCCAATAGACTGTCTGTTTTGGGATCATTTGGTCGTCTGGCATCAAATCGAACATCAATACCCAAGACTTTGTAGTCGATTTTTTTAATTTTATATAGCAGCTTTACGATATTTGCCCTTTTTAGGGTATCTCCTATATCTACAAGAACAATCCGTTCATCAGATTTAATTTCTCCTCCTTGTATTTTTGAAAAGTAAATATCCCGGAAACTTACTTTTTCTAAAGCGGAGTTGATAGGGTCAAGAAAAGAGAAATTGAATTGAAAGAATAAAAAACCACCAAAAAATATGGTCAGAGCAAAAATTCCTGGTTTAAGTATTTGTTGGAACTTTTTAATGAAAAACATCATTTTAAAACACACTAATTTGACTCGAGCAAATATTGCTTTTAATTTTTGATAAAAGAATTTAATCTAAATTTAATTTGCGAAATCCCCATTTAATCCCTTTTTCCAGTAGAGGAATTCGCCTTTTAATCTTCAAATTAACTAAAAAAAGCTAAGTTTAATTCTCATACTTATTTTTTTTTCTCACTGGTTTTCCAAAAAAAATGGATGCCTGGAGTAAGGGGTTAGGTTAGCCAAAGTTGTTATAAATCAGAATTTGAAGTAGTCCAAGTAAAAACAAGAGGGGTCAATTTTTTACTGTCCAGTTATTTCTAAAGAGAATACAGTTGGAGCGCAAGAAGGAGGAACATCCGTAGGTTGAGCGACTGCCTATGTCGGCCTTTGTATTCTTGAAGATATAAAATTGAATAATCGAAATGATTCTTTAAAAACTGAAAATGCATTCTCACCCTACTTTACTTATACGCTCAGCTAGTTTGATGCTGATTTTGAGTGTTAAGAAGAGTTGTATAAAGATCCCATTTCAGGGGTTGACTACTATTCTAAACATTTTAAAACTCAACAAACACACTTTTCGACATGGGGTACTTTCATTTTTTTTACCTAAAATTCT
>CAILUB010000233.1 GCA_903837305.1 uncultured Cytophagaceae bacterium | reverse complement strand
GAGTTCATCTTCTGGCGGCGCCATGATATTAGCTGGAGTGATGGGAATGCTTCTTTACGTCACTTTATTATTGTATGGATCTCAAGTGATGAATGGGGTGATTGAGGAGAAAAGTAGTCGAATTATAGAGGTGATTATATCGTCTATCAAACCATATCAGTTAATGTTAGGCAAGATTTTAGGAGTAGGAATGGTGGGATTAACCCAGTTTTTATTGTGGATTGTGTTGACGATTGGCTTATCACAGGTGGCTTCAACTTTCTATACAGCAAGTCCGGTGAAGCAGAAAATGGAGCAAATGAAAAAGGCAGATCCCGAGGTAGCTAAGCAGGTAGAAGAGGCATCGCCCATGGCTGAAGTGACTAAAGTGATCGAAAGCACGAATATACCTTTGGTTGTAGGCGGATTCCTTTTCTATTTCCTTTTTGGTTATTTATTGTACAGCTCTCTTTTCGCGGCGATAGGTAGTGCAGTAGAGAATACAGCTGAAGCGCAGCAATTTACATTTATCGTCATGTTGCCAATCATTTTAGCTTTTGTAATGGCGCAGTTTACGATGCAGGAGCCTGATAGTACGATTGCTTTTTGGGCCTCTATGATCCCATTCACATCACCTATTAATATGATGGTTCGCTTGCCTTATGGCGTTCCCATGTGGGAATTAGCCACTTCTATGGTTTTATTAGTGCTAGGATTCTTAGGTTGTAGCTGGCTATCTGCCCGAATTTACCGCGTAGGAATCTTGATGTACGGTAAGAAAATTACGGTCAAAGAAATGGCCAAATGGCTTTTTTATAAAGGCTAATTTTTGCCTAACCAAAGTTCTAATTCTTCTAGTTTGAACCCAGCAAAACATCTGTTATTCAAGACGAAAATAGGTCTCTTGATGGCAGATGTTTTTTCTTGTAAGTACGAGAAAACATCCAAATTTTCTTTCTCCGTATCGCTTAATTGACGATAGGTGCTTCCCTGTTTGTTCAACACCGTTTCCTCGCCTAATTGCTCGATGAAATAGCGCAATTGTGCTGCATCGATACCACTTTTTTTGTAATTGTGGAACACAAAAGGAATCCCCTTTTCCGTTAGATAATCAAACGCTTTTTTCATCGTATTGCAAGCAGGAATTCCGTAAATAGTAAGCATCTTATTGATTTTGGTGGTATTTTTGTGGACTAAGACAAATTTAATACAAAACATCGTATGGAGTATAGAATTGAAAAAGATACTATGGGTAAGGTGCAAGTGCCTGCTCACGTTTATTGGGGAGCTCAAACGCAGCGTTCGATTGAGAATTTCCCAATTGCTCAGGATATAAATAAGATGCCCAAAGAGATCATTAGAGCTTTTGCTTATCTAAAGAAAGCAGCTGCCATCACGAACTTTGAGGCTGGCGTCTTAGACGAGGCGAAAAAGAACTTAATTGGTCAAGTTTGCGACGAAATTCTAGGTGGACAATGGGCAGACCAGTTCCCTTTAGTGGTTTGGCAAACAGGTTCAGGCACGCAATCTAATATGAATTGTAATGAGGTGATCGCATACCGTGCGCACGTTTTACAAGGCGGTAATTTGCTAGATGAGCAGAAATTTGTACACCCAAATGACGATGTCAATAAGTCTCAATCGTCGAATGATACGTTCCCAACAGCGATGCACATCGCTGCCTATCAATCTCTAGTGGAAGTTACGATTCCAGGTATTACGAAGTTGAGAGATACTTTGGCTGCCAAAGCAAAAGCCTTTAAAAACGTAGTCAAAATCGGTCGTACGCACTTTATGGATGCGACTCCTTTGACTTTAGGACAAGAATTTTCTGGTTATGTGTCGCAATTAGATCATGGTTTACGCGCGATTAACAACAGCCTTGCCCACCTTTCAGAGCTAGCTTTAGGAGGTACTGCGGTAGGCACGGGTATTAATACGCCTAAAGGCTATTCAGAGAACGTAGCAAAGCATATTGCTACATTGACAGGATTACCTTTTGTAACGGCTGAGAACAAGTTTGAGGCCTTAGCTGCACACGATGCAATTGTAGAGGCTCACGGAGCTTTAAAGACGGTTGCAGTTAGTTTAATGAAGATTGGTAACGATGTTCGTATGCTTTCATCTGGTCCTCGTTCGGGCATTGGTGAGATCTATATCCCTGATAATGAGCCTGGTTCTTCTATTATGCCTGGTAAGGTGAATCCAACGCAATGCGAAGCGATGACGATGGTTGCGGCGCAGGTGATGGGTAATGATGTAGCCATCGGAATTGGTGGTTCAAATGGCCATTTCGAGCTGAATGTTTTCAAACCAGTAATGATCTATAACTTCTTACATTCAGCTCGTTTAATTGGAGATGTGTGTGTCGCATTTAATGATAAATGTGCGGTAGGTATCGAACCACTTCACGATAACATTAAGAAGCATGTGAATAACTCTTTGATGTTAGTAACCGCTTTAAATACGAAGATCGGATACTATAAAGCAGCGGAGATTGCGCAGACAGCTCATAAAAATGGCTCTACGCTTAAGGAAACAGCAATTTCTTTAGGTTATTTAACTGCCGAAGAGTTTGATGCTTGGGTAAAGCCTGAGAATATGGTAGGCGAGATTAATCTATAAGGAGAGAAAAAATACGCGATTCTCGTCGCGAATGCATAAAAAAGGCCTATACGCGATGTATAGGCCTTTTTTTATTGATTCCATGGATGTCTAGGCCATTTCTCTTAATTCGAGACTATAAAACTCGTTAGGGAAGGGGAAACTGGCTGCGATTTCTTCGGCCACTTCTAAGCTAGGCAAAATCAGTGTAACGATCTGAGAAATTTCTCCTCCATCAATTTGTTGGATCAGTCGGCTGTCTAATTTTCCACTCTGATTTAGCGCCTGTAATTCACCTGAAAATTTCTGAAAAAGCATGTCCGCATAAGTCGATTTTAAGCCCTTTAACCAGGTGCGAATTTGGTCTAATTCTGCCTCCGATGCTAAGCTAGATTCGCTGGAAATTCCGGATACTGGACCTCGAATGATGAACACAAATCGCTTCATTTTAAATTGTATTATTTTAATATTTTAGAATTCAGACTGAAATTTATCGAAAGGGTTTTCTTTCGGAATTTTAGGTACAGGATTCGATTTTTCTTTAGGTGTGGCCTTTGCTTTCGGTAGGAAAGGGGAGAGCCATTCGTCTAATTGACGCAGCGCATCTTTCTCTAATTGGTAGTATATGAATACCCCATTTCTGCGTGTACTCACTAAGCCAGCATCCTTTAAAACAGATAAATGCCTGGATATAGTAGGGGCGGCGTACTCAAATTGATCAAATATAGCCGTAGCAGGAAGCTCTCCTTCCTTCAATAGTTCGATGATTTTCCTTCTGGACTCATCCCCTAAAGCTTTTGCTATGTTCTCTACAGCCATGCTATTATTTGATATTTAGCTAAGTTAATATATTGATATTAAATCTCCAAATCAGTTTATTGGTAGTCTATTTAGCACACCCACTAATTAATTAGCATAATGAACAATTAGTAGTTAGCAAAAATGTTAATTATATAATTTATATATAGCTTTATTGCTAATTATTAAGATTAGAGAGAGGAGATAATAGAGTGGAGATTAGAGAGTATAGATAGGCGCACTCCTTCGGACTCGTTCCCTCCGGACTGTCATCTGTCTTCTGACCACTGCCGACTGTCGACTGACAACTGGTTACTGCCTACTGCGTCACATACACCCTCTTCACGCGTTCACTGATATTTGTCATCAGTTCGTATGGGATAGTTTCGGCTTGTTTTGCTAATTCGTATAATTGTATTTTTCCGCCAAAGGCAATAGCGGTATCTTCGACAGAAATGTCTGGAAATTCACTAATATCTACCATGCACATGTCCATACAAATCGACCCTACGGTTGGGCATAAATGACCTTTGATTTCGAAGTTTCCTTTGCCCATTCCCAGGGCTCTAGAATAGCCGTCAGCATAGCCAATGGCGAGGGTAGCAATGCGTCCAGTACCGGCTAATTTACCACGTCTTCCGTAGCCAATTGTCTCATCGGGAGCGATGTTTTTGATCTGTGAGATAGACGTTTTTAAGGTTAATACGTTCTCGATCTTGTTTTTTACGTTCGGATTACCGGTAATTCCATATAAACTGATGCCCAAACGGACCATATCTAGTCGCGCTGATGGGAAATTGGAGATGGCTGCCGAGTTAGCGATGTGTTTTATGGTTTGATAGCCTAAGCTACTTTCAATTTTAGCGGCAGCTAGATTGAATTTAATAATTTGCTCTTCTGTAAATACAGTGTGTTGCGGACTGTCTGCAGCTGCCAAATGGCTTAATATGCTGGCTACCCACAAGTGAGGCATTTGAGCTAAATTTTCGCTTAATTCTTCTATTTCAGAACTGTCAAAACCTAGTCTTTTCATTCCAGTATCAAGCTTGATATGGATTTTGATATTTTTACCTTGTTGAGTGCCGTATTCGTCAATGGCTTTTAGTAGTTCGAAGCTATAAATTTCGGGTTCTAATCCATGCTCTGTTAGTATATCTAAATCATCTATTTGAGGATTCATGACCATGATAGGTAGATATATTCCTTGTTTACGGAGGTAAACTCCCTCGTCTGTATAGGCTACTGTTAAATAGTCAACACCACTATTTTGTAATAAGGTGGCAATTTCGATGGCGCCAGTGCCATAGGCAAAGGCTTTGACCATTACCATTAATTTTGTGTCTGGGCCTATATCTTGTTTAAAATACCTTAGATTGTGTTGTATGGCGTCTAAATTGACCTCTAGCTGCGTTCTATGGGACTTGTTTTCAAGCCTGTTGGCTAATTTTTCAAAATTATATTTTCTAGCTCCTTTCAGCAGGATTTGGCTATGGCTAATGGTGTTTAATTGTCCTGAAGCAATCAGATCTTCTGTATTGTGATAAACGTCAATTTCTTTGAAATAACTTTTATTTCGGATTATTTGATCGCCTATACCAATAACTCGATCTATTTTATGATGATGAATTAAGGTGGCGATGGTTGTGTATAGTTCTTCTTCGGGTATGCCTGTTTCTAGAAAATCACTCAGAATTAATACACTTTTCTTCGTACTATTTTTTTTCAAAAGGGGCAATGCTAGTCGCAGACCGTCTAAATCATTGTTGTATGAGTCATCGATTAAGGTATTTCCACGTAAACCTTCTTTCATCTCTAAACGCATAGATATGGGCTTCAATGCGTGTGATTTTATACTTAATTCTTCCTTGCTGAGTCCTAGAATCGATGCCAAGATGAGGCAATGTGTGCTATTTTCAAGTGAAGCTTCGTCGTTAAAATCGATTAGACTGTCGATAAATGTTTCACTTTGTGCTGCCTTTATTACTTTGATTTGGGCTGTTTTACCTTTTGTTTGCCAAAAAGTGAACAAGCCTTTATCTGGGCTGATAGTATTCCATCCGATGAGTTCGCAAGAGGGGTTGGTTTCTTGCATGATTCGTTTGATGGGATCATCTTGGAGATTAGTGATTCGATAGACGAGTTTTTTAGCCTTTTTAAAGAGTTGTAACTTTTCTCTTAGTTTCTCCTCATCTGAACTGAAATTAGAGCCGTGTGCCTCACCAAAATGAGTAAAAATGCCATAGTCAGGTTGGAGCATGGTTTCTATTTTGCTCATTTCGCCTTTTAGGGAAATACCTGCTTCAAAAATACCTAAGTTATGTTTCTCTTGAATCGCCCAGAGTGATAATGGAACCCCAATTTGGGAATTATAACTCTTAGGGCTTTTAACCACCTTGTATCGGGAACCGCAAAGGGTGGCAAGCCATTCTTTACAAATAGTTTTGCCGTTCGAACCTGTTATGGCAATGACAGGGAAATTGAATTGCTCCCGGTGTTGTTTTGCTATAGTCTGCAGCGTTTTAATGCTGTTTTCAACTACATATATATTTGTTTGTTCCCATTTGGCCGCTTTTTCAATTATTGAACCATGCCAGGCCGATTCTTCAACAATAAATTCCCGAACTCCTTTAGCATACAAAGATTCCACATATTGGTGCCCATCGTGATTAAGACCGTTTACTGCAAAGAAGGCAGTTTTAGCAGGTTCATATATTTGGCGGCTATCAAGACTTAAGTAGCTTGCGCGTAGGTGGGCAGGGTTTTTATGCTGAATCATGATTAATTCGTGTCAAAATACTAAAATACAAAAAGGCAAGGAAACATTCCTTGCCTTTTACATTTTTAATGAAAATTAGGTTTTAAGCTTCTAAAGCAGCCACACCTGGTAAAGTTTTACCTTCCATATATTCTAGTAATGCTCCACCGCCTGTAGAAACGTAACTCACGCGATCTCCATAACCTGCGTTATTGACCGCAGAAGCTGAATCGCCACCTCCGATAAGAGAGAACGCTCCGTTTTCTTCCGTAGCTTTAACCACAGCATCCGCAATTGCGTTCGTTCCGATAGCGAAGTTTGAGAACTCAAATACGCCCATTGGACCGTTCCAAAGGATTGTTTTTGATTTTGCGATCGTTTCTTGGAATAAAGCGATGGATTTAGGTCCGATATCTAAACCTTCCCAACCATCAGGAATACATCCGCGTTCAACCGTTTGACGGTTTGCATTATTGTTGAAAT
>CAILUB010000232.1 GCA_903837305.1 uncultured Cytophagaceae bacterium | reverse complement strand
CTAATTCCCTTCGGACTAATTCCCTTCGGACTAATTCCCTTCGGACTAATTCCCTTCGGACTAATTCCCTTCGGACTAATTCCCTTCGGACTAAAAAAAGCCAGCGCTTCTTACGAAACGCTGGCTTTTTTATGCACTTAAGAAGATTACTTCTTATAGGTTACTGTTTTAACCGCTTGGATCGTACGCTCGATACTTGGAAGAATTTCTTCGATCAAGGTAGGTGCGTAAGGAAGAGGTAAGTCACGCGAGTTCACACGAACTACGGGTGCATCTAAGTAATCAAATGCCCAACGTTGTAAGTGGTAAGCAATCTCAGATGAGATTGCAGATAATGGATTCGCTTCTTCTACTACGACACAACGATTCGTTTTCTTCACTGATTCTACCACGGTGATATAATCAATTGGACGTACGGAACGTAAGTCGATTACTTCGCAAGAGATTCCTTGCTTCTCTAATTCCTCTACCGCTGGCATTACCACGCGAGAAAGCATTTTACCGAAAGTAACGATGGTAACTTGTGAACCTGTTTTAACCACATTGGCTTTACCAATAGGGATTAAGTATTCGCCATCTGGTACTAAGCCTTTGTCACCGTACATCACTTCTGATTCCATGAAAATCACGGGATCATTATCACGAATCGATGCTTTTAACAAACCCTTTGCATCTGCTGGGTTCGAAGGAACCACCACTTTTAAGCCGGGTGTGTTTGCAAACCAATTCTCGAAGTTAGATGAGTGTTGAGATGATAATTGTCCCGCATTTCCAGTCGGTCCACGGAAGACGATAGGGCAAGAATATTGTCCACCAGACATAGACATCATTTTAGCAGCTGAGTTAATCAGTTGATCAATCGCTACTAAAGAGAAGTTAAAGGTCATGAATTCAACGATGGGACGAAGACCATTCGCTGATGCTCCTACGGCAATTCCACCAAAACCCAATTCAGCAATCGGCGTATCAATCACGCGCTCCGGACCGAATTCATCCAACATTCCCTGGGAAACTTTGTAGGCTCCATTGTATTCTGCCACTTCCTCACCCATTAAAAAAACAGATGCATCACGACGCATTTCCTCTGTCATCGCCTCACGTAAGGCTTCTCTAAACTGAATTTCTCTCATAAAAAAATGTAAATCTTGTGGGATTAACAAGCGGGTACAAAATTAGGCAAAAAATAGTCCATTTTCACAAAATCGTGGTAATTTTGAGGAGTCCATTGAAGAAAAAATCCCATGTCAGTCGAAATCGCACCTATTTCAAATTCTTTACCGGCTTTTTTAGGCCAAAATTCCTATTTGCAAATAGCGGTTCTCGTGGACGAGCAAACATCGAAGCATTGCCTTCCGCTAATTGAAGCCTATTTGCCGAAGGGTTTTATCAAGATTCAAATCAAATCAGGCGAGAATAATAAACATCTGGGAACTTGTGAAAAGGTGTGGGAAGTGATGACCAAAGCAAACATGGATCGCCACGGCCTATTGATTAATTTGGGAGGTGGGGTGATCGGTGATTTGGGTGGGTTTTGCGCTTCTACTTATAAGCGAGGAATCGACTTTATTCAGATTCCTACGACCTTATTAGCTCAAGTGGATGCAAGTGTGGGGGGAAAATTAGGAGTTGATTTTCAGGGTTTGAAGAACCATATTGGGGTATTTAATTTACCCAAGACGGTGTTAATCGATCCTACTTTCATACAGACATTACCAGCGGCTCAAAAGCTTTCAGGTTATGCTGAAATCATCAAGCACTGCCTGATTCGTGATGCGGAGAAATGGGAGCAAATCAGCCACACGGATTTCTCGGAGGTAGATTTTGCTAGCCTAATTCAGCATTCTGTTGAAATTAAGAAAGCGGTGGTTGCAGAGGATCCTACAGAGAAAGGATTGCGCAAGATCTTAAACTGGGGACACACCTTAGGCCACGCAGTAGAGACATTCTTATTAGATCAAGGTAAGCGCAAGATTTTACATGGCGACGCGATTGCGGTGGGGATGATAATGGAGGCTTTTTTGGCGTTTCAACGCGGATTGATTAGTGCGGAAGAACTGGGTGATATGGAAGTATACTTGTTCGAGACCTACGGAAAGGTGTCACTAAAGGCGTCTGAAATTCCTGCGATTATTGCGTTGACGCTTCAAGATAAGAAGAACAAGGGCGGGGAAGTGAGATTCTCCCTGTTAACGGGTATTGGAGATTGTGGCTACGATATTCCAGTCAGTAAAGCGGAAATGAAGAAAGCTATTGAGTACTATATAGGCTAATTATTCGATTACTTGCGGCACTTTGAAATAGGTATCATTTGTGTCAGGGCCTAAAGCAAGGGCTTGGGCACGATCCAGAGTCAATTTACCCTCGTCCTCACGGAAATGATTTAAGGCAGGAGTCATGTGGACCAAAGGCTCCACGGACGTTGTATCCACCGAATTTAAGGCTTCCATCCAGACTAACACCTTGTTAATCGAATCCTGCATCTCCCCTAGTTTCGATTCGGGCATTTCTAATCGAGCTAAATGCGCGATTTTCTTCACATCCTCTTGACTAACCTTCATTTTCTTTCGGTTTTAATTTTTTATCCTCGGGCATATGCTTGTCCAAAAACGCATTCAAACGATCGCGGTCAAGGCTGGACGTGATGGTTCCTAATGAATCGATATTCATTTCAAATCCCGCTAATTCTGGATGTACCGTGGGTAAATCCTTCTTCTTGTCCTTTTTCGCCATCTTCTTTTATAGTGCTGGGAATTTGGCCAAAGCCGTAGACAACCGCTCGATCACCTCCGCTTTACCCCATAATTGCATCGAAATCATCAAATCTGGGCCTGCTCCATTTCCACTTAAGGCCACGCGCAAAATCTGCATCACCTTGCCCATCTTAATTCCATTCGCCTCTAATACTTCGTGAATCGCGTGTTTGATACCTTCCGGCTCCCACGAATCTACACCAGGTAAAGCTTGAGCGATAAATTGCAAACCAGACGCAGCATCAGCATTCCACTTCGAAGCTAAAACCGCTTCTTCATAAATCGCTGGACGCGCTTGAAACTCGGCCACTTTCACCGCTAATTCTTGTGGGAACGTAATACGATCTAAGAATAAGCGCACGAAAGCCAGGGCTTGATCAGCAGACAAGTTAGGCAAATAATTTGCCGCTAAAGCCGCTGGATCTTGTTGCTTAATGTATTGCTCATTAAACCATTGGGCCTTTTTCACATCGAACTTTGCACCCGCTTTGTTAATGCGATCTAAAGAGAAGGCATCTGCTAATTCCGTCAAGCTGAACATTTCTTGCTCTGTTCCTGGGTTCCAGCCTAAGAAGGCTAAGAAATTCAAGGTTGCCTCTTTCAAGTAGCCTTCTTGCTTAAACCCTTTAGAAATCGCACCCGTTGCTGGATCCGTCCATTCCATGGGGAATACTGGGAAACCACCTAAATCTGCGTCTCTTTTGGACAACTTACCATTGCCCTCTGGCTTTAACAAAAGAGGCAAATGGGCAAACTGAGGCGCTTTCCAACCGAAAGCTTGGTACAATAAAATATGCAATGGCGCTGATGGCAACCATTCTTCTCCACGGATCACGTGGGTAATTTCCATAATGTGATCATCGACTACGTTCGCCAAATGGTAGGTAGGCATCCCGTCCGACTTCATCAAGACTTTGTCATCGATACTAGACGTGTGCACGTGTACCCAATCGCGAATGCTGTCTTGGAAACGAACCTCCCCTTTCGCTGGAACTTTCAAGCGAATGACGTAAGGTGTTCCGGAAGCAATCAATTCATCCACCTCAGCCGGAGCCAAAGCAATCGAATTTTTCAACTTCACACGGGTTAATGAATTGTATTGAAAGGCAGAGCCTTGGCTCTCGAAGCTAGTACGCATCGCGTCTAATTCTTCTGATGAGTCAAAAGCGTAATAAGCCTTGCCATTGGCTAATAATTGGTCTGCATAGGCTTTGTAGAGGTCTTTACGTTCGCTTTGGCGGTAGGGTTCATGTGGTCCACCCACGCCTACGCCCTCGTCAGGGCTGATGCCTAACCAAGCTAAGCTCTCTAAAATATAGTTTTCTGCACCCGGCACAAAACGCGCCTGGTCGGTATCTTCGATACGCAACAAAAATTTACCCCCCATTTTGCGGGCAAACAGGTAATTATATAAAGCGGTTCTCACCCCTCCGATATGGAGCGGTCCCGTAGGACTAGGTGCAAAGCGAACACGTACTGAATCAGACATAGTTGTTATTTATAGGCAATACAAGAAATCTCTACGCGCACATCCTTAGGAAGGCGAGCGACCTCAACCGTCTCTCTAGCGGGAGGATTTTGGACAAAATAACGACCATAAACTTCATTGATCGCGGCAAAATTACCCATATCCTTCACGAAAATAGAGCACTTCACTACATGATCAAATGTATAGCCCGCAGCCGTCAAAATATGCTGCAAATTCAACATGACTTGATTCGTCTCCTCTTCAATACTTCCACCCGCCTCGAGAACCGATAAAGCAATCTGTCCAGACACGTACAGGGTGTTATTCACCTCAACTGCCTGGGAATAAGGCCCAATGGGAGCGGGTGCATCAGGGGATAAAATAATTTTTTTTGTCATACCTTTGAAAAGAAATGCAAGTTAGAAAATTTGAGCT
>CAILUB010000231.1 GCA_903837305.1 uncultured Cytophagaceae bacterium | reverse complement strand
TAATTGTTCTGCCGGTTTTGTTTTAATTTTGAATTTTATAAAATATATCAAACAATGGGAAAATACGTAGAGGCAACAGATGCTAATTTTCAAGAGTTAATCAGCACTGACACACCAGTGTTAGTAGATTTTTGGGCAGAGTGGTGTGGCCCATGTAAAATGATCGGACCTATCGTGGAAGAGTTAGCGGGAGATGTAGAAGGACAAGCGATTGTAGCGAAAATGAATGTAGATCAAAATTCAGCTGTTCCTGCTTCTTTAGGTATTCGCTCTATTCCTACTTTAATGGTATTCAAAAAGGGAGAAATGGTTGAACGTTTAGTGGGTGGAAATATCCCTAAGTCAGTTTTAGCTGAAACTTTATTAAAGCACGCTTAATTTTTAAGCGAATAGACTTTATCCATAGCCTGTAACAAGATGTTGCAGGCTATTTTTATTTCCTCCTCTGTAATAGTCAATGGCGGTGCAATGCGAAGAGAATTATCACAGAATAAGAACCAATCGGTTATTAAACCATTCTGTATACATTCATCGATTACTGCCTTCACCGTCCTGAAGTCTTGCATTTCCACTGCTAGCATAAATCCAATGCCTCGCACTTCCCTTATAATAGGATGTTGTAAGAGACTTTTGAATAGATCGCTTTTCGCAGGTATTTGATCCATTAAGTGCTCCTCTAAGATATAGCGCAAGGTGGCTAAGGATGCCGCACAGGAAACTGGATGCCCCCCAAAAGTAGTGATATGTCCTAAAACCGGTTCGAAACTCAAGGTTTTCATTAGAGTTTCGTTCGCTAAAAATGCACCTATTGGCATTCCGCCGCCCATTCCTTTCGCCGTGAGAAGAATATCTGGAACGATATTCATGGGCTGGAAAGCCCAGAAAGTACCCGTTCTCCCAAAACCCGATTGAATCTCATCCACCATCAACAAGGTACCTGTTTCATCACATCGCTTGCGTATAGCCTGGAAATAAGCGGCTGGTGCCGTTTTTACTCCGGCCTCCCCTGCTACGATCTCGATTACTACTGCGGCTGTCTTTTCCGTTATTTTAGTTAAGTCCTCAACGACGCCGTGGTGGATATGACGAATATCTGGTAATAAGGGGCGAAATGCATTTTTAAAGTTTTCATCACCCGCAATTGACAAAGCCCCTTGACTAGCACCATGATAAGCGTTAAAACAAGAAATGAATTCAGTTCTGCCAGTATAGCGTTTAGCTAATTTCATGGCTCCCTCGACCGCTTCCGTTCCAGAATTTGTAAAATAGACTTGATTTAAGTGCTCAGAACCGGTGGATTTTACTAACGCTTCTGCGAGTTGCACTTGGGGACTTTGGATATATTCTCCATACACCATGAGGTGCATATAGGCATCCACTTGGTCTTTAATCGCTTTAACGACGGCTGGATTTCGATGGCCAACATTCGATACGGCAATTCCTGAGATTAAATCCATATAGGATTTCCCCTTTGCATTATACATATATACGCCTTCCGCTTTGGTTATTTCTAATGCCAAAGGTGCGTCCGAGGTGGGCGCCATGAATTTCTGGAAGAGTTGACGATGTGAGAATCCCATTGACCTCAAAATTACGTTAATTCTTGTTAAGTGCTCGCCGTTCATCAAATTAATCAGTTGAATTTATGTCTTTCGTGTACTTTTGTTTTATGAAACCACTTTTACTCCTTTTATGTACATGTATCGGCCTTCAAGCCCAAACACTCAGCGGCACTATTCGTTCCAATAAAGGCGAATTGATGCCATTTTCATCCTTATGGGTAGCCGATTTAAATAAGGGAACTTTAGCCAATGAGGAAGGTAAATATGCTATTACTTTGCCTAAAGGAGAGCACGAAGTGGTTTTCCGTTTTTTGGGACACACCCCTAAATCACATAAAGTTTCTATTTCCGGAGATTTATCTCTTGATGTGGTGCTTACAGAAGAAACCATAACTCTTAAAGATGTCAACGTGGGAGGTTTGAAAGAGGATCCAGCTATCGGAATGATGCGTCGAATGATTTCGATGGCTCCGTTCCATTTGAAAGAAATTGACCGTTATTCTGCCAAAGGATATGTAAAAGGTGCTGGTAAAATTACGTCCATCTCTAAAATGATGAATGCCCTAGTAGGCAAAAAGATGGAAAAGGAAGCAGGTATTAAAGTGGGTTCTACCTATGTATTAGAGGGAATTAATCAGATTACGTTTAACAGACCTAATAAGATAGACGAGAAAGTATTGTCCAATCGAAATAACCTTCCTGCTGTCCTAAAGAATTCAGGAGCTCCTAATTTACGTATTACGCAAACCAATTTTTATCAACCTAAGGTGTGGGGCTCTTTGATATCCCCTATTTCCCCTTCTGCTTTCTCCTTCTATAAATTCGCTTATTTAGGTAGTTTTCAGTTGAATGGCCAAACAATTTCCAAGATACAGGTCAAGCCTAAATCAAGCTCAGATGACTTGTTTGAAGGTACGCTCTCTATTGTAGAAGATACTTGGAGTATCTATTCCTTCAGCTTAGCTTTTCGTAATTCACAAGGATATTATACGTTTCAGCAACAAAATGCCCTTTTTCAAGGCGTTTGGATGCCTGTTAATTATGATGTGAATGTGAATTTTGATGCGATGGGCTTTGGTGCCACATTTCGTTATATCACTCAGGTCAAGGAATATTCTATCAAAGTGAATCCTGCTTTTGTTGTGAAGCCTACCATTATTGAAGAACGTCTTCATAAGGATTGGGCAAAAGAAATTAATAAAGAGAAAATATCGACTCCTAAATTAGCTTTAGGCAAAGAATTAACTCGTAAAAAGCTGAAGAAGGTATTGAAAGAAATTGACAAAGAGGAGAAGAAAGAGGAGTTTAGTTCAGATTATAACTTCACCGTGGATTCCTCTGCGGCAATTAAAAAAGAAGAATATTGGCAGGCAGAACGTCAGGTCCCTTTGACTGAGGCTGAAGTGAAAGGTTATAAAGAGGCAGATAGTTTATCTGTTCAAGATGAAAAAAAGCGTTTGAAAGATTCAGTTAATGCTTTACCTCTATTCCGCTATGGTGATATTTGGTCTGGACGTATTTATACTTATGGTCAAAAGGGATTAGGGGCAAGAATAAGTTTAAGCGGTTTTGAATCTGGATATAATGCGGTAGATGGTTATTCGTTAGGTCGAGGAGTAGATTACCGCTATACTTATAAATTGTCGGATTATTGGGGAACGGGATTTGATATTCGGTATGCTTTCTCCAGAAAAGCGTGGAATGGGTCTGCTTATGTAGAACGTAACTGGGATGAGAATCGCCAGCGATTTAACCTTTCCGGTGGTTCAGCTATTCAACAGATTAATTCAACAGAACCTGTTCCTACTGTCGTTAATCTATATTATGCTTTATTCTTGTCTCAAAATTATTTGAAGCTATACCAGAAAGATTTCATTAAGGCCTCTTATGGGCTGCAAATGAATGCCAAATGGAATGTAAATTCAACGCTTGAATTTCGATCACGGACTAGCTTAGTGAACCACGAGGAGAATGGATTATACTATAAGGAGCGTCGATTTGAGTCTAATGGCCTTCCCTTTTCCACCAGTAAGCAATTATATGGCTCCATTGTAGTTCGATATCAACCATTCGCTACTTGGAGGAGATATAATGGATCACGAAGATTGTCCAATGAGGTGGGGCCTACCATTTGGGGGACGTATGAACAGGCTTTTGGAGATAATTCCTACAACAAAGTCTCACTGCAAGTTTATCAATCCGTATCTTTAGCTAACTGGGGCGAAATTAATTACCGAATCACGGCTGCTCATTTTATTAATAAGCCTTCTTTGATTGTAGATTACCAGCATTTTAAGGGAAATGAAGTAAATATCTCCTCTGGTGCATCGAGTTTCTTAGCTCTTCCTTATTACTCACTTTCGAACCCTGGAGATCATATAAAGGCTTTTGTTAACTGGGAACCCCGAAAATTCATTCTAACCCAAAATGCTTTCCTATCTCTGTATGGTCTTAAGGAAAAAGTAGGTTATTCTTATCTTCAGACTACAGTTAATTCTCAAATGGTTCATTACCAAGAGCTTAGTTATGGTTTAACGGGTATTGGTAAAATTTTAGGTATTGATTTAGTCTATCCGATGGGGAATGTAGTCCCAGAAAAGTGGAAAGTTCTGGTCCGATTGCCATTCTAATTGTTTATTTGCACCTTTTTGCCTAAATTGTGCTAAATTTTTTTGATATAATCTAAATTAACCTTTATGAATCAAATTGTTTACTTAGTCCCTGCTTTTGGTTTA
>CAILUB010000230.1 GCA_903837305.1 uncultured Cytophagaceae bacterium | reverse complement strand
TGTTTGCTCAACCCATTCGTCTAAATCCTCTTCTGGAACATCCAAACCTAATATAATCGGATATTGCGCCGCCCAAATCTCAATCGAAGATTCCATTCCCTGCAACGATTCCGGACTATCTCCGGTGAGCAAAAAATGAGAAACATGGGGTGCAGCAGACGCAAATAGTGAAGGTAAATTATCCGTATCAATATTTACGCGAAGTATTTTAGGTAAATCGATGTCTTGAATTAATACTAAATTCACCTTCGAATCGATCTCAATTGCATCAGGTTGATGTGATGCGACTAAAGTTTTTATCTCCTCTAGTTTCAATCCAGCACATTCGCCTACAATCTGAACGCCAGCTAACCAGTTTCGAATCTCCCTGAATTTCTCTAAAGGCATCGCTAACGGAAAACCCAACCACTCCACTCCCATTCCTGCACAATACCGCGCATCGGAGAGATTTTCAATCGAACTGACTTTCACTTTGGTTTTCAACATAGACGGGGTTCATACAATAAAGCAAAAATACGCTTTGTGCACGTATTTACAAAGATTAGCCTTAACTTGCGCTATAATTTCGTCAGGCATTGAACCTGAGCAGTAAATATGGAGAAAAAAGGACGCGTCTTAGTCGCTATGAGCGGCGGAATCGACAGCTCGGTCGCAGCTGTTTTATTACACGAACAAGGATATGAAGTCATCGGTATGACCATGAAAACATGGGATTACGCGAGCTCGGGTGGCGATAAAAAAGAAACAGGCTGTTGCTCATTGGATTCTATCAATGATGCCCGTCACATTGCCGTTTCACTAGGTTTCCCCCATTATATTTTAGATATCAGAGAAGAATTTGGTGATTCTGTCATCGATTACTTCACGAACGAATACATCGAAGGCCGCACGCCTAACCCCTGTGTCATGTGCAATACTCACATCAAATGGGATGCTTTATTACGCCGTGCGGATCAATTAGGCTGCGAATTTATTGCGACAGGGCACTATGCACAGATTCGTCAAGAGAATGGCCGTCATATTATTTCCAAAGGCGTAGATGTCTTAAAGGACCAGAGTTATGTGCTTTGGGGCGTTTCACAAGAGAGTCTTGCCCGTACCATTTTACCTTTAGGCCACTTAACGAAGGCACGTATTCGAGAGATGGCAACCGAGAGAGGTTTCGTTGATTTAGTCAATAAATCGGAAAGCTACGAAATCTGTTTCGTACCGGATAACGATTACCGCGGATTCTTAAAAAGACGCGTTCCTGAATTAGAGGAGCAGGTAAAAGGAGGTAATTTCATCGATACCGAGGGTAAAATTATCGGAAAACACGAAGGTTATCCTTTTTATACAGTAGGCCAAAGAAAGGGCTTAGGAAAAGCTTTCGGCTATCCAGCCTTTGTAATTGAAATTCGCAAGGAGACAAACGAAGTCGTGATCGGAAAAGTAGAAGATTTAAACCGCACCGGAATGTGGGTAGGCCAATTGAATCTACAGAAATATGCTTCTATTCCTGCGGAAGGTATTGAAACCGTAACAAAAGTTCGTTACAAGGATGCGGGAACCGCTGGACATGTAGAGCAACAAGGAGATCGCATTAAAGTAGATTTCGCCTTTGACGTTTCTGGAATTGCCCCAGGTCAAGCTGCCGTATTCTATGAAGGTGATGATGTCGTGGGTGGTGGTTGGATCTTAAAGTCCTACCAGAAAGGAAGCGTTTTTGAAAACGTCCAATCCTTTCAAACTACTTAATTTTCGTGTGAATGCGGGGCATTTGAATCAGCTCCATATCGAATATCCGCTTCCCGTCTATCTTAAACTGAAGAGCCGTTTGCTCCTGGTGAAAACCGTGCTGACCTGCCGCTCCCGGATTCAAAAACAACATCTGATTGCGATTTTGATCCCTTTTTACCTGAAGTATATGGGAATGACCACAGACAAAAATCATAGGTATACCCTTCGAAAAAGTCTCTAGCGCATCGGGTTTATAGGACGAGGGCGCGCCAGCTATGTGCGTCATGGCGACGGTAACTTGCTCGCAGGTAAAGCGAGCGATTTTGGGAAACATATTCCGTATCGTTCGGTCATCGATATTCCCATATACACCATAAACGGGCTTCCCGAAACCCATCAACGTATCAGCCACCGCCACCGATCCCCAATCCCCTCCATGCCAAATCTGATCACAAGCTTCTACATGCGGAATTAAGCGCGGATCTAAATAGCTGTGCGTATCAGAAATAACTAAAATTTGCTGCATTTATTTCTTATGTAGGGAGATTAATTGACCCGTTGAAATTAATGCATTGGACCTCCATTGAACCTTTTCAGCTTCAAAGGCTGCCTTCTTATCAGCAGAAATATCCTTTGTTACCCAAGTAGGTGAACCCGCATCCTTCCATGCAGAATACCAGAAAGAAGCTACCCGATGTGATGACTGAATCATT
>CAILUB010000229.1 GCA_903837305.1 uncultured Cytophagaceae bacterium | reverse complement strand
TATTTCTTGGTATTTTTCGGCGTTTAATTCCGCTAATAACACTTCTAAAACGCGACGGTGATCGAATAATTTGGACGGATGGGGTCTGTGTGCCAAAGTCCGGTAGATCGAATCCCATCGCTTCGCTATCATCTGTAGTTCTGGGTCGAAATAGGTCGACATAAATCGTCCCCATATATATTCTTGCGCTTGCTCGTTCGGGTGGATCATATCTGCCTCATAAAAGCGATAGTCCCGCAATTCATCCAACATAATCTCATAGGCTGGAAAATAATGAACGTTTTCAAATTGTTTAGCAACTATATCAGCCGCCACGCGCAGTGTCGATTTTGAAACCTGGTTCTCAGGCATGCCCTCTTTTGTGTGACGAACGGGGGAAATGGTCAGAACGACTTGCGTTGTAGATGAGAGAGTAGAGATAAGAGAGTAGAAATTATTTACTATCTCATCCACGGTTGATAATCGTTTTTCAAAACGCTCTGCTGGCATCTTGTGGCAGTTAGCAATTGTTTTATTTAGATGTTTGTCAAAATAACTAAATGATGTTCCCCAAGTTAGGATTAAAAAGTCTGTTGAATGGACAAAGGAAGAAACCTCAGCTGCCACCGAACGAATATCTGCCAATAACTCTGACGAGGAATAGGCTGTGAATATAGAATGGTAATCCGGGTGCAAAAAATACCCGCCGTGTTCATATAAATCCTCGGAAACCTCCCCTGATAAAGCCCTAGAAATGGCAAATGGATGAAACAAGGTGCCAAAAGGCTGTGTCATCACCCCGAGTGGTAATTTACTTAAGCGCGCGCCCATCGAGGCTGCGAAGCAAGATCCCATTGTCAGCACCTTGCTCCTGTGATTCAAGAGCGAAGGTGCTGGTGGTATGGGGAAAGTTGTCGTAAAATTCATTATTTCACGGAAGTCGCCCAAGCATTCATTTTGGTTTCCAAAACGTCTAAAGGCATATTTCCATCCTTTAACAATTCGTCATGGAAATCAGATAACTTGAATTTAGAGCCCATTTCTTTCGTCAAGCGATCGCGAATCTCACGAATCTTTAAGGCACCGATTTTGTAGCTTAATGCTTGCGCAGGGATCGCCATGTAACGCTCGATTTCCGCAACAGTCCCCTCTTCGCTTAATGGTTCATTGTCCATCATATACTTAATTGCTTCTTCGCGGGTCATGTTTTTCGAGTGCATTCCAGCATCTACTACTAATCGAATAGCGCGGTGCATTTCATCGCCTAGTGCGCCCATATATTGGTATGGATCCGTGTAAAGACCTAATTCTTTTCCTAGACTTTCTGTGTATAATGCCCAGCCTTCTGCATAAGCTGAGTTGCCTCCGAAGCGGCGGAACTTAGGTAAATCGCCGTTTTCTTGCTGTAAGCTGATTTGGTAATGATGACCAGGAATCGCTTCGTGTAAAAATAAACTTTCCATTCCAGAAGTAAAGTTGAATTTTTTAGCGTCCAAAATAGGCACATAGAAAATCCCTGGGCGCGTTCCATCTTCTGATCCTTGGAAGTATTCCGCTGATGCGGATGCCGCACGGAAGGCTTCTGTTTGGCGAATTTCAAATGGTGTTTTAGGCACACGTCCAAACATGGTCTTTAAGGACGGCTCCATCTTCTTGTGAATCGCGTGGAATGCAGCTAAGACCTCTGCTGGTGTTTTGTATGGATAGAATTTAGGATCCGTCTTCATGTGATTGAAGAATTCAGCTAATGTTCCTTTGAAACCTACGGCATTCTTCGTTTTCTCCATTTCCGTACGAATACGTTTTACCTCACTTAAGCCTGTTTGGTAGATTTCATCCGCCGGTTTGTCTGTCGTTGTCAGCACTCGGATTAAGTATTGGTAATAAGCTGCTCCATTTTTTATGGCGCTTATACCTGTGCTGGTACGCGCTTTTGGTAGGTATTCATCTTGAATAAATGTAGCTAAGCGAGCATAAACCGGTAAGATTTCGTTTTGTATCGTTGCGGAATATTCTGCTGTGATGCGTTTTTTATCCGCCTCAGAAAAAGAGGCTGGGAATTGCTTCAAAGGACCATAAAAAGTCGATTCTTTAATATCCTTTACTGCAAAAGAGCTTAATTGTGGAATGATTTTAACGACCAAAGCTTTTGGCAATACATAACCTTCCTTCATTCCTCTACGGAAATAAATAATCGATGAATCTAAGTAAGCAACGCCTTTTTTCATTCGCTTGCCCCAATTATCATAATCCTTCACCGTCTTGAACGGCTGCATGACTTGACCTGAACCTAATTGTGCGAAGGTGAGGTGAAAACCGTAGAATTGGTTTAAAGGAGCCAAGTTATCAGGGTAAGTCAATCCTTCTAAACCTAATTTAATGTCGCGTGTCAATAAATCGTAAGTGATTTGATCGTTTGCATTTAAATCTGAGCGATTAAGTGCGGCTAGTGATTTTTCATATTTTACGAGCAATTCTTTGATTAATGCGCGGTGACTATCCGTAAAATCGATGTTTAATTGATCATTGTAGCGATTATCACCGTTTGCTGTGGCAGCAGTAGGATTGAGTTTTAATTGATCTTCGTAGTAATCGCCCACGATTTTAGCTAATTCGGAAGAGGGTTGATCTGACTTTTTACAAGAGAAAAAAGACAAAACAAGACATAAATAGAGTAGTTTTTTCATAGTGAATTGGATGATTTTAGAGGCAATTTACGTAAATTGGTCGTTGCATTTATACCTAAGTTAAGAAATTATACATTAAACATTTACTATGTCAGGATTGGGAGCGGAGCGCGCACGGTTACAATTACGAAACGATAATAAAGGCTGGAAAAAATGGGGTCCCTATTTGACGGAACGTCAATGGGGAACGGTGAGAGAGGATTATTCAGCTCATGGAAATGCTTGGGGTACGATAACACACGATATGGCTCGTTCGAAGGCTTATCGCTGGGGTGAGGAAGGAATCGGGGGTATTTCTGATAATAAACAACATGTTTGCTTTGCGTTTGCTTTTTGGAACCACCGAGATCATATTTTAAAAGAGCGGTTTTTTGGTCTAACGGGAGCGGAATCTAATCACGGTGAGGACGTGAAAGAATTATACTATTACCTGGATTCGACGCCTACGCACTCCTACCAAAAAATGCTGTACAAGTATCCACAGCAAACTTTTCCTTACCAGAAACTAATCGACGAATCGCAAAAGCGTAACCGAAAAGAGCC
>CAILUB010000228.1 GCA_903837305.1 uncultured Cytophagaceae bacterium | reverse complement strand
GGTTTCGTGGCCGAGTGGCTAGGCAGAGGTCTGCAAAACCTTCTACAGCGGTTCGAATCCGCTCGAAACCTCCAAAAACCTTCCAATCTGGAAGGTTTTTTTATGCCCATAACCATATTGCAAAATATTCTAAAAATAGTTCAATTTTAATCCTAAGGCTTTATTTTGAAAAATTCTAAATAATTAATTCGATTAAAAAAATACAAAAAATGAATAGGCAATTAATTGTTTCCTAAAAAATCGGATTGTAGTTTTGCGGACTGAATTAATATGAGAAAATCTATATTTATGTGTTGCAAAAAATTAACGCTCGTTAAGTTTCTATTTTCCTTCTTATTTTTAGTTGCTGCTACGACAGCTACATATGCTCAAGATGCAGCAGAAGGTGAAACATTATTTAAAAACAACTGTGCGGCATGTCACGCATCTACTGATGAAATTTTAGTAGGCCCAGGTTTAAAGGGTATTAGCGAACGCCGTCCGATTGAATGGATCGTTAAGTGGGTTCACAATCCACAAGCGGTTATCGCTTCAGGCGACAAGTATGCAAATGACTTGTACAATAAGTTCAACAAGGCGGCTATGACTCCTTATCCGAACTTCTCCGAAGCACAAATCAAAGGAATTATTGCCTACATCGATGCCTCGAATGCAGCTCCAGCGGCTCCGGCAGCAGGTGCGGCTCCAGCAGCAGGTGCAGCAGCCCCGGTAGCTCAATCCTCAGGAGGAATGATGGAAGTTCTTTTGGTAGGATTATTAATCATTATGGTAATCGTATTAATCGCTTTGTTATCTATAGTTAACTCCTTAAGTAAATTAGCTAAAGCGGAACAAGAAGAGGGCAAATCATTTTTTGATAAAATTTCAGAAAACGCGAAATCTTTAGCCGCTAATTCAGCAGTTAAAACGGGTATTATTGTTTTAGTCTTCTTATTAGGAGGAAAAGCAACGATCGATGCAGCCTACGGTGTAGGTATCCACCAAGGATATGCACCAGAGCAACCGATCAAATTTTCTCATAAATTACACGCTGGCGACAACCAAATCAATTGTAACTACTGCCACACAGGTGTATATGAAGGTAAAGGAGCAAACGTTCCATCTGCCAACATTTGTATGAACTGCCACAACGCGATCAAGCGTGAGTCTCCAGAGATTCAAAAAATCTACAAAGCATTAGAAAAAGATGAGCCTATTCAATGGGTGCGTGTACACAACTTACCGGATTTGGCCTACTTCAACCACTCACAACACACAAACGTAGGTGGCTTAGAGTGTAAAAACTGCCACGGTGAGATCGAAAAAATGGAAGTGGTAGAGCAACGTTCATCGTTAACGATGGGTTGGTGTATCGATTGCCACCGTCAAACAGACGTGAACGCAAAAGGTAACGCATACTACGACAAATTAGTAGAGGTTCACAAAAAGGACAGCAAAACTCCTTTGAAAGTGCAAAACATCGGTGGCTTAGAATGCTCTAAGTGTCACTATTAATAGAAATTAAATAGATTCAATTTTAGTCTGAATAAGAAAGATTATATGGAAAATTCGAACAAGAGGTATTGGAAAGGGATTGAGGAGTTAACCAATGAGCCATCGTTTGTCAAAAATATCCACAATGAGTTTGGCAATATGCCATCTGAAACGGATGCTAAAGG
>CAILUB010000227.1 GCA_903837305.1 uncultured Cytophagaceae bacterium | reverse complement strand
TCAATTACATGAACCCCATACTCTTTTGCAATTGAAAGTATTTCATTCATTTTCGCTGGCATCCCATATAAATGGACAGGAATGATGGCTTTGGGTAATTTGCCATTATGTTTGGCTTCTTCCAATGCAGCCCTTAACAATACAGGATCCATATTCCAAGTATCGATTTCGGAATCTATAAATACAGGTATAGCACCTTGATAGGCAATTGGATTAGCTGAGGCAGAGAAAGTAATTGATTGACAAAATACAGTATCTCCAGCTTTTACTTCCAACAGAATTAAAGCTAAATGTATAGCAGAAGTACCAGATGATAAAGCTGCAGCATGACTAGACTTTGTTTGAACTTGAAGTCCTTGTTCAAAAGCATTCACGTGTGGCCCCAAAGGGGCAATCCAATTCGTTGCAAATGCCTCGTTTACATATTGAAGCTCATTAGTGCCAATATGTGGAGAGGAAAGCCAAATTTTATTTTTCATTTTATAAAATTATTTCTTCAAACGAACTGATTGAGAATAGTGGCAAATATTCGCTTGAGATATTAAAGTTTTGTTTATGAACATTTTGCCCTCTATCTAAAAGACAAATTGAAGTCCAACCCAACTTGTTTGGTGTAATAAAATCTTTTTTAGGGTTATCAGCTATGTAAATATAATTCTCAGCGATTTTATTATCCATCACCATCCTGAAATTATATTCAGATGGCTTTTCGGAATTTACTTCTTCTGATATTACTATATTTTTAAAAAATGTCTCAATACCAAGAGCTCTAAGTTTATTCCTTTGTGTAATTGATCTACCATCAGTAATAAGAGACATTTCCGTTCCTTGTGAAAGCAACTTTTCTAAAAACACCTTGGCGTCTTTATAAAGCTGAATAGTAGGAAAATGGTTTCTATAGATATCTAAAACTATCTGCAATGTGATTTGATTATTTGAACCATCGATGATCTGCTTAATCCAATTTTCCCTATTATTTAAAATGGTCTCAAGTGAAATGTGCTTAATACTCAGGTTTTCATAAACAAATTCAATTCCAGATTTTTCAAAATCACGTTCTGAGTATAATGTATCATCTAAATCAAAAACAAATATCTTACTACTTGGTAAAATCATCTTGATCTAAAATTACTTCGGAATCAAACCTTAACATAACTCTATTCTCAATCCAATTATCATTAAAGGTTATTGGCTCGTTCATCATATATTCCAATATGATATATTCTGGATAGTTAGCACCGGAAGCATATGACAATGGAAAACCACCGCCAAATCTTGGATTGATCTCAATTCCAATAATTTCTTCAGTTACTTTTCCTATAAAAAACTGAATAGTTAAACACCCTTTCGCACCCTTTATGAAGCCTAATTTATCCTTAAGTATGTTATAAAAATTAAGTTTCTCCGTTTTCCCTTTGCTAATTTCTCCTCCACGTACTTCTATTCTCCGTCTTGGAACTAAACATCTTAAATCACTATTTTTATCATAATAAGCATCAATTGTATACTCATTAAAATCCTTAGGATTAATATATTCCATGAACATCAACTTTGGATTATCCAATAATGAATCGGTAAGTTCTTCTTTACAATTAATTAAATATATGTCTTTACTTAAACTACCGTCATACGGCTTTATGAACAAAGGGAATGATGGATTCTTTTTATCAATCGAAATTGGAATATTAATTTTAAGATCTTTAAATAAAATATTGGTTTGACGTTTATCTCTACACTTTGAAATAAGGTCAAAATCAGAAACTACAATCTGAATGTTATTTAATAAAAAAAGTTCTTTAGAATCGGACAATACAAGTAATTCCGTATCAATTGTAGGTATAACTATTTTAATTTCCTTCTTAATACAAAGTTCTAATATTGAATTAATATAATTTTCATTATC
>CAILUB010000226.1 GCA_903837305.1 uncultured Cytophagaceae bacterium | reverse complement strand
GCGCAATTAGAAGAAACTTTAGGCGATTATTAATCAGATAGAAATGGCATTATTTACCTACGAAACAAAAAAGGATACACGCTCGGGTTTTGGAGCAGGTATGGAGTATTTAAGTCAGCATAACCCTAAAGTGGTCGCATTGTGCGCTGATTTAATTGGTTCATTGAAATTAGAAGGATTTATCAAGAATAGCCCTGAGCGTTTTTTCCAAACAGGTATCGCAGAAGCGAACATGATTGGTATTTCAGCAGGTTTAACGTTAGGTGGTTTTATTCCTTTCGCTACGACCTTTGCTAACTTTGGAACGGGTCGTGTTTATGACCAAATCCGTCAATCAGTAGCCTATTCTGGAAAGAATGTGAAGATCTGTTGTTCTCACGCTGGTTTAACGCTAGGAGAGGATGGAGCAACGCACCAGATTTTGGAAGATATCGGCTTAATGAAGATGTTGCCAGGAATGGTGGTTATTAACCCTTGTGATTACAACCAAACTAAGGCAGCTACGATCGCCATTGCCGATTACGAAGGTCCAGTATATTTACGTTTTGGACGTCCAGTAGTTCCTGTATTCACACCAGAAGATCAAAAATTTGAAATTGGTAAAGCTTTGCATTTAGTAGAGGGTACTGATGTAACAATCTTAGCGACGGGTCACCTAGTTTGGGAAGCTATTCAGGCTGCTGAAGCTTTATTAGAAAAAGGTATCAAAGCAGAGGTGATTAATATTCACACGATTAAACCATTAGATGTGCAAGCTATTTTAGCTTCTGTTAAAAAGACAGGTTGTGTCGTGACGGCTGAGGAGCATCAGTACAATGGTGGATTGGGGGATTCAGTGGCTCAATATTTAGCCATGAACCATCCTACACCAATGGAGTTCGTAGGAGTGAACGATTCTTTCGGAGAATCAGGAAAGCCAGCCGAATTAATGGAAAAATATGGTTTAAATGCCGAAGCTATCGTAGCGAAAGCAATCAAGGTAATGGCACGTAAATAATCCTTAAAAGGGATAGCCAATACCAATATTAAATTCAATTGGGTTTTGTCCTCCTTCGAAAGAAGTTTGTGACAGAACCCATTTTTGATTTACAGGGTTAGCCGGATTAATGACTTTAGTGGCTAAATCAAGGCGCAACAAGAAAAAATCGAAGTCCCAGCGAAGTCCAAAGCCAGAACCCACTGCTATCTGATTATAGAAATCGCTCAATTTAAATTGAGTAGTTAGATCCGTATAACCCTGCGGCATATTCCAAACATTACCTGCGTCGATAAAGAAAGCGCCGTTCATCTGACCAAATAATTGGAATAATTTAAAACGATACTCTAGGGAAGATTCTAATAAGATACTTCCGGGCTGCTCCACTAGGTTTGAAACAGAGACATATGCACCAGGACCTAATCGACGCGGTTTCCAAGCCCTTACACTAGATGGGCCACCTATGAAAAAATTCTTCTCATAAGGCAATTGATAATAATTTTCAGCGCCATACGAATAGGCAATTCCCCCTATAAGTTTGAAGGCTATTTGTGATTTTTGATTTCTTCCTAGTATTTTGTATTTACGGTAATCAAAATTTAGTCGTAGGAATCTATAAAACTGTATTTCTTGGCCATTATTTAATAAATCAGTGACAACATTAAATTTATAATTAGGTAAAAAATTAAGTGTTGTACCCCCCGATTCAACTCCAAATTGAAATATTTTACCACTTTTAAGTTCATTGCTTGGTAATAAATCACGGTATACGTATTGAAAAGATAGGCTGCTTACAAAACTGGGATTAAAACTTCGGTAAAGATTATTACCCTTCATTTTCAATTCCTCTAGGTAGGCTTTAAATGCGTCTGATGTAGCAGTTTCTGGATATAGTGTATTTAATAAATTAAGGTCGATTAAAGAAATTGTAAAGAAGCTATATTCACTTTTTTGCCAGGAATACCTTTGAAATAGGTTTAGATTAGTTCGCTGATACTCTGGACGATTTATAAAATCAAAACCAACACCTACCGATGTTTTAGCGCCATAGTATGATCCTAGTTTTCCTACAATTACATTAGGTAAGTGAATAAATGGAAAATTAATGGATGCAGATGCGTTTAACTCTAGGTTATTCCGTGTTTCCGTGGTATTGATAAATCCTGACTGAGCCTCATAACCAATCCTTGTTGAAAAATCGAAATAATCTAAACTAGAGAATAGACGTCTTATCTTAAAAGAATTTGTTAAAAAGGGTCCAGGAATTCCCCGAAAAACACTTCCTCCTAATTCAGAACTAAAGTTGTATTTCTCATTTTGAAATAATTCTATTTTAGGAAATAATCGCGTCTTTGTTGTATCAAAACGAATAGAGACTGTCTTGAATTGATCTGTTAAATAGATATTCTTTAAGCTTTGATTGAATAAATCGACTGAATACAAATCATCCTCGCGAAGATTTATCAATTTAGCCAAACTTTTCAAAGGTGGCCGGTCAGCCGGATTACCAAAAGGATCAGAAATACTAAATTCGGGCAGTCCTATTCGATAAAGTCTATCATAATTTACGATTGTTGAATGATTCTTAAATTCTGGAATCTTATAGTATAGTGATATTCGTTGAAGAGACGAATCTTTCAAATCATTTAATCTTATACTCACTGCATCAGGCGAGAAATAGTAATAACCTTCATTTCGAAGATGATGACTTAATTGCTCCTTTTCTTTATTAATTAAAGATAATTGCAAACGCCCCATTGGTCTAATGATACTATTTTCCTTTAAATAGGAGTTAACATGTTCCGCCAAGATAGGATTATCAACCGAAACTGAATCTTGTTTTGTGAAATAACTAGCTTCTCCTTCATTAATGACAAATGTCACATTAACTAAATTATCATTTGTATCTAATTTAGATTCTATTTTAGAATTTAAAAAACCATTTTCTCTATAAAAACGTTGAATTTGTGCTGTATTCGTTGTTAACCAAATAGAACTATAACTTGGGTTGGTGGACTTGAAGAATTGAATAAAACTAGGCTTAATTTCGAGAGAATCTTTTCTTTTCCTTTTAATGCCCAGATAAGTGTATAATTTTGCAGGTAGTAAACGACGGTATGAATTCTTTAAGCCTAGCACATTTGTTCTTAATTCAGCTTTAGATATTTGCTGATTACCAATTATATCAATTTGATTTATAACTGGATTTGGAATTTTGAATGCTTGGTACTGCCCACAAGAAATGAGACTAATACTGAGTACAAGAAAACCGATAATTGATTGATTCTTCAAGAGATGCTAACTAATAAACAAATAAAGTTAATTAATTCCCTACATTCTAAAAAAGGAAGAAAAGAGAATGATTTATTTTTAGTGGAAGGGGAGAAGTCGTTGCTGGAATTAATTAAATCAGACTTTGAATTAGTGTTTTTTGTATTATGTGAGAACAAGCCAGAATTAGCAAATCAAATTACTCAGGTTTCAAAAGCTCCAATCTATCTTTTAGATGTAGAAAATATACAAAAATTAAGCACCTTGGTCAATAATCAGATAGGGCTTGCAGTCGTAAAACAAAAGAAATTTCCTCCTTTTTTGATTCAAGATCGTTTCACTATTGTACTTGATGGTATCCGAGATCCAGGAAATTTGGGTACCATTATTCGAATATGCGATTGGTATGGATTTAAACAACTCGTATTATCAGAGGATTGTACAGAATTTTATAATCCCAAAGTGATCATTTCTACGATGGGCTCATTTTCTCGAATAGAATTTATTTATGTCGATTTACCTACCTTCTTTAAAACCTATTCTGAATATAAAAAGATAGGAGCCGTTCTAAATGGTGAAAATATACACAACTATCAGTTTCCAGAAAAAGGTTTTATCATTTTAGGAAATGAATCGAATGGTATTCGGGAAGAAATTGTAGAATTACTAGATGAACGAATTACTATTCCAGCTTTTGGGGAAGCAGAATCCTTAAATGTAGGAATATCAACTGCAGTAATTGCAGATAATTTAAAACGATTTATCCTTAGCTAAGTATTTTTCAATCGCCCAGTGAGCTAAATAAAGTACAGGCGTAAATAGAATGGCAATGATAAATTTATAGAAGTAATTATTGAATGATACATTCATCCATTGTGCAAAAGTCCAATTCCCAAAAGCATAGAAAGCAATCCCAATCACCAATACACTATCCATTAATTGTGATATCAGCGTGGAACCTGTTGCTCTTAGCCATATGTGCTTGGAACCCGTCCGGGATTTTATCTTTTCAAAAACGAATGCGTCAATAATCTGACTTACTAGAAAAGCTGATAATGACCCCAAAATTATACCTAATCCTTGACGAAAGATTCTTGCAAAAGCAGAATTAATATTGAAATTTTCTGAACCTTTATTTACTTCGACCCAAAAATCTGCTGGAACTAATAATGTTGCTGTATAGATAATTAAAAAGGAAAAGGCGATGAATAGGGCAGTAGTGAATGAAATGAATCGCACACCCTTCTTCCCGAAATAGTCGTTAATTATGTCGGAAGTTATGAATACCAGTGGCCAATTTAATGCCCCAGCGGTTTGATTTAAGTCCCATAATTCTCCCCAAGGTGTTTCCCAGTGTAGTGGTGAAAATCCTAACGTGCGCTCTATACTTACAATTTTTACTCCAATTATCTCTGCTACAATTGCATTCGTTAAAAACACCCCAAAAAGGAATATAAACAATTTTTGTTTACGAGAAAATTGGTTGAAGATCATTTCCGGTAATTTTCAAAGTGAAGAGCAATTTTATCTAAAGCCACCCCTAACTGTTCCACATGTGGTAAAAAAACGATTCTGAAATGGTCATTTCCTTTAATATTGAACCCTTGACCGCCCACAACAAGAATCTTTTGCTCCTCAAGCAAAGACATCACAAAATGATTGTCATCTTCAAAATTAAACTTAGATAAGTCAATCTTGGGAAATAAATACAAAGCCCCTTTAGGCTTAACTACGCTAACGCCGTCGATGGCATTAATTCGCTCATAAGCGAGGTTCATTTGGCGATTTAATCGACCTTCTTTAGCCACTAAATCATTGATAGATTGATAGCCTCCTAAGGCAGTTTGAATACCGTATTGCGTGATGACATTAGCACAAAGACGAGTACTAAATAGAAAATTTAAACCCTCAATGTAGGATTTTGCCTTATGTTTCGCCCCTGTTAAAATCATCCAGCCACCTCTAAATCCAGCAGCTCGATAATTTTTTGATAAACCACCCATGGTGATTATTAGAATATCATCTGATAATCCAGCAGCCGTATGGTGTGTAGTTCCATCATATAAAATTTTATCATAGATTTCATCTGCGAATAAAACTAATTGATGTTTCGCTGCCAGAGCCACTACTTTTTTAACTGTTTCTTTGCTGTAAACCGCTCCTGTGGGGTTGTTAGGATTAATTAATACAATAGCTTTCGTATTGGCTGTTATTTTAGCCTCCATATCTGCTAAATCCGGAGCCCAATCATTAGTTTCGTCACAAGAATAATGAATAGCTTTACCTCCTGCTAAACCAGCTACTGTCGTCCAAAGAGGGTAATCAGGAGCAGGTATCAATACTTCATCGTCGGTATTCAATAAGGCCGTCATTACCAATGAAATCAATTCACTAACTCCATTTCCAATGTAAATATCTTCTATTAAAATATTCTTTACACCTAGATTTTGGTAATACTGCATAACTGCCTTGCGTGCTGCAAATAGACCGCGGGAATCGACATATCCCTGAGCATTTCGTATATTTACAATTATATCATGAACTATTTCATCTGGTGTCTCAAAGCCAAATGCGGCTGGATTACCGATATTTAAGGAAGTTATTTTATAACCTTGGTTCTGAAGAGCTAATGCTTTATCATAAACGGGTCCGCGAATTTCATATTTTAAGTGATCTAATCGCTTACTTTTTAATATATCCATGCTAATTTTGAATGAATCGTAAAAATAACAATTTAATTCTATTGAATTCTCCTCATTTATGAATTTAAAAGAAATAGGAACCTTATTGATTAGTATTTTTATTTGCTCAACCTTATTAATTGGTTACAAATATTATATGGCTAGAGGTAAAGTCTTCAAGATATCTAGATTGATAATTTTGAAGTATTTTATTCGATTACTGTTATTATTTTCTTTATTATCACTTTGTTTTTACACAATAGATTTAACTAATTCAGTCAATAGATCAAGAGATAAGGTGGAGATAATTATGTTTGCTATTTCTGCTAATTCATCTAGTTTAACTTGGAATAAACTACAGCAGGAATTTAAAGAAAGACCTAAAAACAGTTATTATGGCTTAGTTTTGTATAATTCTAAAATGGGAAATTTTGAACAACTCATACCATCTACAAATTATGAGTCATTTCAAAATCTAGTAGAGCAGACTCATGCATCTTCTATAATTCATAAAAAGCGTTTATTTTTAGATGAATTACGATTTAAACCAGCAGATGATCAGTTTATTACTTACAGCTTAAAAGGAACTGAGTGGAGTTTTATTACTAAAGACACAAAGGGTAATTCTCTTTTCTCAACGAATAGTACTCTAACCAATTGGATTGGTAATTCTTATGTAAAGGTATATTTCGTCATTTCAATACTTTTATTACTTTTTATTGATATTGTTTTTACAACGAAAGCTATTAAAATATAGATGTTTACTACGCTATTTTATATTTTTATTCTATTCTATGATGGTTTATATTCTAAATCATCTAAAGATTATAATGATCAAATCAATCAATTAAATTCGTTAATAATCAAGCAACAATATAGTCAAGCTCTTTTAACAGCTAAATCCATACAGCACTCATCTATTTTCGTCAATGCAGAAATTGAGGAATTGATTGCTGTACTCGAATTAAAGACACATCAAAGAAATGAAAAGTCAATTCAATTAGCACTAAGTGACTTTTCAATTTCAAATGACATTTTATACAGTCATATTGAAGCACAAAATGGTCAATCCAAAAAGGGTTTAGAAGATCTACATAGTTCAATCATTAAAAATGGTAATGTAGATACACTAGTTAAAGCATATGAATTATACGCAATACATTTCCCCCAGAACAGATTTAAAAAGCAGGCATCCTCGGCACAGGTGATCAGCCAAACTCAAAAAATAAATACACAGGAAGCTCTATCTTTACTTGATTTAATGAAGAAAAAGCAGAAAAATTTAATCTATTAATTAATTAAACCATGAATTTAGCACCTTATCAATTCCCAAATCAAACGTCTTTTTATAAAGGAAAAGTACGTGATGTTTACGGAATAGGAGACCATTTATTAATGATCACATCAGATCGAATTTCTGCATTTGATGTCGTCTTACCTAAATTAATCCCCTTTAAAGGTCAAGTTTTAAATCAAATTGCTAGTTATTTCTTACAAAAAACCGCAGATATCGTTCCTAATTGGCTGTTAGCTACTCCAGATCCTAATGCTGCTTACGGTTTAAAATGCGAACCATTTGCCATAGAAATGGTGATTCGAGGTTATTTAGTGGGACATCTTTGGAGAGAATACAAAGCAGGTAAACGTGTCGTTTGTGGTGTTACATTGCCTGAAGGACTGGTTGAGAATCAGCAATTACCTACACCCATCATTACACCTACTACGAAAGCGAGTGAAGGTCACGATGAAGATATCTCAGTTGCGGCAATTATAGAGCAGGGCATCGTTTCAAAAGAACATATGGATGAATTATGTGCTATCACTCATCTTTTATTCCAAAGAGGCCAAGAAATGGCTTCGGATAAGAATTTGATTTTAGTAGATACGAAGTATGAATTTGGCCTATACGAATCGAAAATTATGCTTATGGATGAAATTCACACTCCGGATTCATCTCGTTATTTTTATAAAGAGCCCTATGCAGAATTACTGGCTAAAGGATTAGCTCAAAAGCAATTATCTAAGGAGTTTGTCAGAGAGTGGCTTATTGCTAACGGTTTTCAAGGAAAAGAAGGTCAAAGTATACCCAACATAACAGATGAATTTGTTCAGCAAATTTCTGAGCGATATATTTTATTATTTGAAGAAAT
>CAILUB010000225.1 GCA_903837305.1 uncultured Cytophagaceae bacterium | reverse complement strand
GTCATTGAACCTGTCTCTAGTCATGTGATTTTCTACTTAATAAAGTGCAAATATACCCGATTTTGTACTAAATTGCGGCCTCATTCATTTAAATCAAGCAATAAAATGGCGCAACAATACGATTTGATCGTGGTAGGCTCAGGCCCAGGGGGTTATGTAGCAGCTATCCGAGCTTCTCAATTAGGTTTAAAATGTGCAATTGTAGAGAAAGAATCCTTAGGTGGTATTTGCCTAAACTGGGGATGTATTCCTACCAAAGCCCTTTTGAAATCTGCCCAAGTTTTCGAGTACATCAAGCACGCGGCTGATTACGGAATTACCGTAAAAGGCGCTGAAGCTGATTTCTCTGCGGTTATTTCCCGTTCTCGTGCCGTGGCGGATAGCATGAGCAAAGGCGTTCAGTTTTTGATGAAGAAAAACAAGATTGACGTGATTATGGGTTTTGGAAAAATCCAACCTGGTAAGAAAGTCGAAGTAACAGACGCAGACGGGAAGAAAACCGTTTACGAAGGAAAAAATATTATGATCGCGACGGGTGCTCGTGCTCGTGCATTGCCTAATGTGCCTATTGATGGCGAAAAAGTGATCGAATACCGCAAGGCGATGAGCTTAGAAAAACGTCCAGATTCGATGGTAGTGATCGGTTCTGGTGCGATCGGAGTTGAATTTGCCTATGTATACGCGGCGATGGGAACGAAAGTAACCATCGTAGAATTCATGCCAAATATCGTTCCAGTAGAGGATGAAGATGTTTCGAAAGAATTAGCGAAGCAATACAAGAAAATGGGTATCGACATCTTGACTTCATCTAGCGTGGAGTCAGTGGATACGAAAGGAAAAGGTTGCAAAGTGAGCATCAAAACTCCAACGGGTAACCAAGAAATCCAATGCGATATCGTTCTTTCAGCAGCGGGTGTGATCTGTAACTTAGAAAACATCGGTTTAGAAGAGGTTGGTATTATTGTGGACAAAGGTCGTATTCCAGTGAATGCTTGGTACGAAACGAATATTCCGGGTTATTTCGCGATTGGCGATGTGACTCCGGGTCCAGCTTTGGCACACGTTGCCTCAGCAGAAGCGATTATTTGTGCAGAGAAAATGGCGGGTCATAAGACGGAGGCTTTGGACTACACAAACATCCCAGGTTGTACGTATTGCAACCCAGAAATTTCTTCGGTCGGTATGACCGAGAAAAAAGCGATTGAAGCTGGTTATGATATCAAAGTGGGTAAATTCCCATTTGTAGCATCCGGAAAAGCAACAGCTGCCGGAGCGCGCGATGGTTTCGTAAAAGTTATTTATGATGCCAAATACGGTGAATTATTAGGCGCTCACATGATCGGTTACAACGTAACGGAATTGATCGCTGAGGCGGTAGTGGTTCGCAAGTTAGAAAGCACAGCTTACGAGATTATGAAAACGGTTCACCCTCACCCGACGATGTCAGAGGCCTTCAAAGGCGCGACAGAAGCGGCTTATGGTGAAGCAGTGGATTTGTAATCCATAGTTTAGATAATAAAAAAGAGGAGCCTTTTTAAGCTCCTCTTTTTTTTAGTTCAATTTCACCTGAACGCTTTTATAGGCGATCCTACTCTTCGGATCGTGTGCCTGAATGGCAATAGTTCCAGGTTGAATTCGTCTTTTATCTGTTCTTCCTACCGGCTCCTCAAAATCGACTACAGTTCTACCGTTGATTTTGGTCGTGATGTGCTTCCCTTCCACTTTCACATGTAATTCGAACCACTCTTCATCGTGTACTAATTTTTCCGCGGTGTCTATTATGCCATAAAGGCTAGCAGTTCTACGCCAATCGGTATGAGAATTATTTACTTGTACCTCGTATCCTTGAGAAGGCCAATCATTTTCAAGGAAAGCAGTACATACGTATAATCCGGAGTTTGCTCCGGGATAGGTTTTGATGAGTGCTTTTACTTCGAAATTTTGGAAATTGTGATTGCCTACGGGACCATCATAGAATAAGTGGCCACGAGGACCTGCGACAACGAGTTCGCCGTTTTGCACTTGGAATGAATTAGGATTCTCGCTGGTTTTCCAGCCAGATAAGTCGCGGCCATTTAATAATTCGACCCATTGGGCATGGGCTGAGAAATTTAATACTAGGAGGAGGAGGAAGAGGTTTTTCATGTTAACTTATAGGTTTATATTTATGGAGGTAAATATGAACTTAAAAGTTTAAAAATGAAATAGTTGGGAGGATTAATCTACTTTAATTATTTCTTCACCATTCTCCCATCAAATACCAGCGCCTCTACTGAGAAGACCTTGATTTTAACACTATCAGGATGAGCAGGATTTATAAGGTAATTAAATTCCGGAGGCACAATACTACTCGGTACTTTTAGGACAGCAGCTGATTTCAGCGCAACAAAATCGTCGCCTATAAACTGAGTTTCTAAAATAGGTGGTTTGGAGTCCCAGTTTTCAGGCAAATCATTTACATTCAGTTCTACTATTTTTATTTCGTCTGGAATCTCTATTTCAACATAAAATCGATCTGTAGGCAGATCTTCAGATAGATCAATGTGAACGGAAACTTCTAGAGTAGCAAGGGCTCGAGATGCAGAGGTATAAACTACCGAAGTGTTTAAGCTATTCCATCGATAACCTTCCATTCTGGACGCACCTCCACCTGACAATGTGGTATCTAGGTATTTTTCCCGCTCAATTCGATATACTTTCATTAGGCAAAATTTCCAAATTCAATTCGATTCAGACAATTTCGAACTTCTTGAATGCCTGTGTTAGAGTCCAATAAACTTTCTGGTGTATTATTTCCCAACGAATAATTGGGCTTTTTCATCCAACGTTGAAATTTATCCTCTTCTTGATTAAAAACTTCGATTCCATAATCAACTAATTCCGTCAGAAGTAAAATGACTTCACTATCTCTACCATTCAGCAGTGATTTTTCTCTTCTTTTTTTATTGTAGGTGGTTTGAGGTAGGCCAAACATAGTTAAAACTGATTTTACCGGAACGTTAATGCGCTTACTAATGACTTCAATAGCCGAATAAGGAACCCCCATTCGGATAATACCCACTCTTTCTAATGTAGACTGCCAGGTATATTCAATCCCCTCAGACACGAATCGCCATTTCGGCGTAGAAGCTTCAGCAACTCTTGCGCGTCTTATACTCTTTCGCGTATCAAAAATGGCAGGTTCATTCATTTCCTTTTTCATGTGTGTAGCATTTATGTTGTAAATGTACAATATAAATGCTATCGTAGTTATGTAAGGGGAAATTAAATTATGTAATGGCCGTGCCAAAACAGAATTCCATCAATCCCTTGGCAAGCTAGGTTTGATAAAGCATGATTAAAAATGAAAGAGGCAGATTATCAGTTACATGCTATTTACAAGAAGGGAGTGACAGCTCCACTCCGTTCCCTGTCAGCCCGCAGGGCATCTAGCACAAAGCCTGTCACCATAGATTTGAAGTCGGGAGTGACAGCTCCACTTCGTTCCGCTGTCAGCCCGCAGGGCATCTAGCACAAAGCCTACACCATTCGCTTCGCGAATAGTGATGCTTTTTTTTATATGGGGCCGATTAACTACACGAGCGCATTACTCGGCCCCATATAAAAAAAGCCCCTCAGCTAACGCTGAGAGGCTTCGTAGAGGGGAAGGGATTCGAACCCTCGGTAAGCTTGAGACCTACACACGCTTTCCAAGCGTGCTCCTTAAACCACTCGGACACCCCTCTGAATGGGATGCCAAAGTTACAAATTATTTCGACGAATCGAAAAAGGAATCGATATCCTTCTTGAATTGAATCAAGGATGGTTTATGTATATAGTACATGTGGCCTGATTCGTAGTATTTAATATCTACGCGGGAGCGTTGTTCGGGACGCAAGAACATGTGCTCGATGTCGTAGACCGCCGTGAAGTACGGAGTTGCGAAATCGTAGTAGCCGCAGCCGAGGTAGACTTTGAGGTTCGGATTTTTGGCCATCGCATCACGAAGACTTTCCGCGACGTTCAGGTATTTGTTTTGAACGTTTTTATAGGACCAAGGGTATACTTCGCCAAAGACGTTGTAGCCTTTCTCCTCCGTGAACTTCAATTCTCTCGATAAATAGTCATTGATGGTGGCAGTGAATGGTCCATCGATATTCGCAAACGAGGGGTCAAAATCCACGAATTCGCCAGCATCGTCCAAATTACGACCTGTAAATCGAGCATCTAAACGACCAATCGAAAGTCCATCTGCACGGCGCAAGGCTTTATAGAAACGGCTTTCCTCCAGACGCAAGTTCGATTGTAAACACAATTCTTTGGAAAGACCCGTATAATAGGCCATTTTTTCAGCGATGGCTGATTTCTCTGCTTCAGACATCCAACCGCCTTTGATTAATGCAGTAGCATATGGACCGATTGCCCATTGCTCCGATTCCTTTAAAACGTCTGCGATAGGTCTAGCTAGTAAGGCTGGAGCTAATTTTTTGTGGTACCAAGCGGCAGCTGTATAAGAAGGAATGTATAAAGCACGAGGTAAATCGTTTCCGACATTGTAGTCATTTGTCCCGAAATTCAAGACTGCAGAAATCAAAATCACACCATTGATATAGATGCGGTGCTCATCTTGCAAGAATTTAGATAATCCGGCGGCACGGGTTGTTCCGTAGCTTTCGCCTGCAAGGAATTTAGGCGAAGCCCAACGGTCATAGCGACCTAAGAAGTTGCGAACGAAATCACCTACAGATTTGATATCTTCTACATATCCGTGGTATTTGCTCGCAGGTTCACCCACGGCGCGGGAATAACCCGTCGAAACGGGGTCAATAAAGACTAAATCTGTCTTGTCTAACCAAGAGAATTCGTTCGGAATGTAGGAATAAGGGGCTGCGGTCGCGGTGCCGTCATCTTTTAAGACAACGCGTTTAGGACCTACGCCACCCATGTGCAACCATAAAGAGGCTGAGCCTGGTCCACCGTTGAAGGTGAAAGTGACGGGGCGTTTGGCGCCGTCTTCGTCGTCTTTGGAATAATAAGTGAAGAAGATTTTGGCCAAAACCTTACCCGTATCTGCCTTCATATGCATATAACCGGTGGTCGCGGTGTAATTAATCACCTTACCGGCGATCGTAATGGAGTGTTTTGTCTTCACAACTTGCACGCCAGCCGGGTCTTTCCCGATCTGTGCGTTTAGGCTAAGTGCTAGTGCACAAAAAAGAATAGTCAGTAATTTTTTCATCGTATAAAGATTTATGAAAACGAATATAAAAATTCTTTGGCAATAAAAGGTATTTTCGTAGATTTGCATCTAATCTATATATTATATAGACTTTATAAACTTGTCAAGAATAAATTATGCAAAGTTTCCGCTCTGAGATAGAAAACCCGGTTGTAGAAAAAGACATCCTAGATTTAGCGAAAAAAATCGCTCAATTCAAGGCTGGCGAGATACACGAGGAGAAATTCAGAAGTCTTCGTCTCGCCCGTGGTGTCTATGGTCAACGCCAACAGGGGGTACAAATGATCCGCATAAAATTGCCTTATGGCAAGATTCAATTCCACCAATGGAAGCGAATTTCGGACATTTCCGACGAGTACTCGACCGGAAACCTGCATTTGACTACGCGTCAAGATATACAGATTCACTATGTTTCACTGGACAAAACACCGGAACTTTGGGCGAAATTAGAGCAGGATGATATCACGTTACGAGAAGCCTGCGGAAACACGGTGCGTAACATTACCGCCTCCCCCACTTCAGGAATTGACCCGAAAGAATCATTCGATGTAAGCCCCCATGCGGATGCCGCATTTCGCTACTTTTTGCGTAACCCGATCTGTCAGGAGATGGGGCGTAAAATCAAGATTTCTTTTTCGAACACAGATGAAGATACTTCCTTAGCTTATTTACATGATATGGGTTTTATTCCCAAAATCGTGGACGGTGCTCGCGGCTTTAAAGTAGTCGTGGGTGGTGGCTTAGGCGCACAACCGATGCTCGCTCATGTAGCACACGAGTTCCTGGCTGAAAACGAAGTAATCCCGTTTATTGAGTCAGTTTTGCGTGTTTTCGATCGCCACGGCGAACGCAATTCCCGCCACAAGGCACGCATGAAATTCTTGATCCAAAAGATCGGTTTCGAGGCCTTCATGGATTTAGTGAAGGCAGAAACGAAAGCGTTGAAAAATCACTCTTTCGAAATACCATCGGCTTCGGCTTGGGAGGTGGAAGCGCCTACTTTAGTAGCTTCTACGCCTACTCCATCTACGGAAGAATACGCTACTTGGTTAGCGACCAACACCTTTGAACAAAAGCAAAAAGGATTTCACGCGGTCTATGTGCGGATTCTAAATGGTAATATTTCTAGTACGACTTCTCGCTCTTTAATTGAAGCCTTAACAGGCTACATCGGTGATGATGTTCGCATCACGATTAACCAAGGTTTGATGCTGAAATATGTGCCTACGGCGAATTTGGCCTATGTCTATTCCGTATTAGACGCCCATGGATTAGCAGCTCCAGGGGCAAATTCCATCGCGAACATCACGGCCTGCCCGGGAACGGATACGTGTAATTTAGCAATCTCGGATTCGACGAATATCACCTCAAAATTAGAGGCTGTCATTAGCGAAGAATTCCCTGCTTTAATCCACGACAGCGCGATGAAAATTAAAATTTCTGGCTGCATGAATGCTTGTGGACAACACAGCATGGCATCGATCGGCTTCCATGGATCTTCCTTGAAAGCCGCAGACAAACGCGTTTTGCCTGCTTTGCAAGTCTTATTAGGCGGTGCGACTTTAGGCAATGGCGAAGGAAAAATCGCCGATAAAGTGATCAAAGTTCCTTCCAAAAGAGGTCCCCAAGTCTTGCGCACCCTATTGAATAACTTCGAAGAAAACGCACAGGTGGACGAATATTTCCACAGCTATTATGATCGCCAAGGCGAGAAGTATTTCTACGATTTATTGAAGCCTATCGCAGATTTAAGCACGCTTGTGGACGATGATTTCATCGACTGGGGTGCTTCAGAAAACTTCGCCACCGAAATCGGTGTGGGCGAATGCGCAGGTGTCGTGATCGACTTAGTGGCGACCTTATTATTCGAATCGGACGAGAAATACGAATGGACGGCAGCCGCTTTAGAAGATAAACGCTACGCAGATGCGATCTACCACGCCTATAGCGTGTATATTTCTGCAGCGAAAGCACTCCTATTAGATAAATCGATTTCGGTTCCTACCCAAAACTCGGTGATCACGAAATTCGATGAAAACTTTGTGGCGACGGGCGACTTTTCAATAGAGGCCCCATCATTCGCTGAATTAGTATTACAGATTAATCAAAATGAGCCTTCAGCAGGTTTTGCTACCCGCTACACCGCTCAAGCTTATGCCTTTTTACAATCCGCCAAAGTAGTCCGCTCTTAATCGTATGAAAAATTTAAGCCATTTCAGATCTTTAGAACCTCACCCGAAATTAACAGTGGTAGGTGCCGGTCCAGGTGATCCAGAATTGATTACCCTGAAGGCCATTAAAGCCATCGCGTCTGCGCAAGCGGTTTTATACGATGCTTTAGTAGACCAAAGCTTGTTAGATCACTGCTCCCCTACCTGCGAACAGATTTATGTGGGTAAGCGAGCGGGTGAAAGCCATTCCCAAGAGGTGATTAATAAATTAATCGTAGAGAAAGCCTATGCTTTAGGACACGTGGTTCGCTTGAAAGGCGGAGATCCATTTGTGTTTGGGCGTGGCCAAGAGGAAATCGAATACGCCCGCGAATTCGGTTTGTTGACGGACTATATCCCAGGAATTTCCTCCTCTTATGCGGCAGCTGGCTCAGCTGAAATTCCGTTGACGATTCGAGGGGTGAACGAGAGCTTTTGGGTAATGACTGGGACAAAATCGGATGGATCTTTGACTTCCGATCTGACCCTGGGATTGCAGTCATCCGCGACCTTGGTGATTTTGATGGGGATGAATAAATTGAAAGAGATTTCGAATTTATGCCAAAGCCTAGGCAAAGGCCACATCTCCGCCGCGATTATCCAAAACGGAACGATGAAAAACCAACGCATTGGCGTATCTTCGGCTGCAGAATTAGCCACTATGGCTTCTAAAGAAGGCTTGACAAATCCGGCAATCATCGTTATAGGTGAGGTTGTAAGGCATGCAAAGCCGGAACTTTGGCAAAAAATCACACACATAAGTAAAGAAAATGAGCAATAGAATTAACATCTCCAGCGGTTCCCCTTTCGAAGATACCTTCGGTTACTGTCGCGCCGTAAAAACAGGAAACTTGTTAGAAATCTCCGGCACAGTTGCCCTGGTGGATGGCGAAAAAATAACGGCTGACGATTTATACGCTCAAACCTACAATATCATCGAACGCATCGCGGTCGTTTTAGAAGAAGCAGGTTCTTCGTTAAAGGATGTGGTCCGTACCCGTATTTTCACGACAGATATTTCCAAGAATTTAGATATCGCTCGAGCTCACGCCCATTTCTTTGGCGACATCAAACCTACGACTGGGATTTATGGAATTTCAGCCTTGATAGCTCCGCAATATAAAGTGGAGATTGAGTTTACGGCTTGGGTGGGATAATTATCAGTAAACTGATAATGTGAGTTGATTATCAGTTTACTGATAGTGATTGGCCATCGATAACCGTAAGATTACATCGTTCAATAAAACCAAGAACGATGAAAAACCACTATAAAAAACAACTATTCCTTATTTTAGGCCTTTTTTGCCTACTTTCTTGCACTAAAGAAAGCATTGTTGCACCAGCCACTTCTTCCGCAATTCATGAATTAAAGGATTGGACACACGAAGTAGACCCGCTAGGTCGTGCTTCCTTTATTGCCTGGGATTTAGCCATCCCGATTAAACTTTTCGACAGCGTTTCCGCTTATTCTGCCCCTGTCAAAAATACCTCCATCCAAGTCGGCTCCCCCGATTTTATGGAATTCATCACTTTCGAGCTTGGTGGCAAACGCCACGGCTGGTACAAATCCTATCAACGAATTAATGAAACTGATATGGAAATCATCATCCAATCTATCGAAGGCAAAACGTTAAAATCAGGCTTTCTGCATAAATCTAAAAACCGAATACTGAAAGGCAAAGGTGCTCGAATACGTGAGATGAATTTATCTCCTTTAGAAATCGATATGATTCATTTTTTAATGGGAACTATGCTCGGAGAAGTCACGGTATCAGCACCCCGATTAAATCAAGAAGGTGGTTGGCTTTACTTGTACGTTACTATGTTAGATTATTATGGAAACAAGGAAGATGGAGAATATAGCTTTGGAGGTGGAGGTGGAAATCAAGCTAGTTCAGATTTTAATGACTACAATTACTCAGAAATTGAATCTCAATTGAAAACTCCTTGCTTTAACGAGGTATTAGCAGAACTTAAGAACAATAACGTTTACGGTAAGATTTCAGAGATAATTCAAAAAATTGACTTTGAGAAACGAGGATTGAAATACTCCGTAATTATTAATGAAAATACTGAAGATGCAGACCGCAAACTAAATGGTCTCAATGCATATGTAATTGGAAATGTCATAACTTTGAATGCTTCTGTATTGAATAGTGCATCAAAAGAATACATCGCTCGGGTAATTATTCATGAAATTTTACATGTTTACATCAATAATAAGTTCCAAAGCACAGATCACCAAGAAATGTTAAACGAATACGTAGTTGAAATAGCTGCCTTTTTACATACTCTTTACAAGACAGATGAGAAAGACGCAAAAATTTTAGCTTTTTTAGGTCTTCAAAAGGAAAAAGACTGTTATGATTATTTATTAAAAGAATTAGGAGTTAATGAATGGGACGTTTACAAAACAGATCAGAAATACAAAAACCAAAATTATGGCAAACACTGCAAGTAAATTACTGATTATTCTTTTGATGATCTCTAGTAGCATCAAGACAGTAGCGCAAGAAAATACTAAAAAAGAATTTTTATTTAATGGATGCGGTCAAGGTGAATTTTACGAATATTTTTCACACAATCTCAAAGTGTGGGGGAATAAGCCTTCATTCAATTTATTCGTTTTTAAATTAAAAGGGAATGGAGAAATAACAGAAATGAAGCATTTGGGAGGAATGGAAAAAACAGATGCAGAACAAGTAATGGATTTTATAAAATTATCCGAAAACTGTTGGAATTTACCGACTGATTCTACACAATTTAAATGGATAATCATTCCTTTTGTATCAGGAAAAGGTAAATTAAATTCAGGCCCAAGTTTTGAAAATTCCACCTTAAAAGCATTTGCTGAATTGAATAATTTAACTTCCTATGGAATCTACTCTGGAGATTTCTACATAACTAGACTCATATTTTATATGGATCCACGAATAAAACTGGATTGATCAGATTTTTATATAAAGCTAAAAGCTGGGTAACCTAAATCTTCCCTGCTTCCCTCTTTAGCAATTCCACATCAATCGGAACTACTCCCAGTGATTCGCAGACCAAACCTCCGCCTAAGTTTGCGAGCTCAGCAATTTGCTTAGCAGAACCACCAGCGGCTAATGCGCAAGCGGCGATAGAAATGACTGTATCACCGGCACCAGAAACATCAGCAATTTGGCGAATGTGCGCAGGAATTTGAATTTGGTCTGTTGCATAATCCATATACACACCGCGTTCGGACATCGTCACAAATAGACCCATAAATGATTGGGAAGCCTTGAAATCAGCGACTGTTTTTGCAATGGCTTCAGGCTTGACGGCCGCAGGCTCTAAACCTAATCCATCCCGCAATTCATTTAAATTTGGTTTGAATAAAGTGGCTCCGCTGTAGGCGAAAAAGTTCTTCTTCTTTGGGTCAACTACAGTAGGAATATTTTGAGCAGACGCTAAAGCGATAATTTCTTGAATCAGCTCCTGACTTAAAACCCCTTTGTCATAATCCTCAAAAAGAATCACATCGACTTCCGGCAACCAAGCTTTCACTTGGGATAATAAGGCTTGAGAGGAGGACGCTGAAATGGGTGCCTCGGTCTCCGAATCCACACGAATCAATTGTTGAGATCCGGCGATGACACGTTCTTTAACGGTGGTAGGACGATCTTTTTCGGTAATGATGCCTGCAGTAGAAAGTCCGGCAGCTTTTAGAATTCCTTGTAAGGTTTCGCCTATTGAATCATCTCCAATGACCGAGCAAACATAGGGTTTAGCACCAAGGCTTGCGATATTTAAAACCACGTTACCGGCACCGCCTAAGCGAGATTCCCGCTTGATCACGTTCACCACGGGAACCGGAGCTTCTGGTGATATGCGATTTACCTTACCCCAAGTGTAGGCATCCACCATTAAATCGCCTATCACGAGAACGCGTAGGCTAGAAAATTTCTCAATCAGGTTTGATAATTCACTCATATTTATCCTCCTATGGTCGTCATCGATTCGGTGATGACTCCTTTTCGTTTATTTTCTGCTTCAAATCCATCCAACGGACGCGATTTAAATAATGTCAAAAATTGTGCTTTCACCTCCTCATCGCTCACTTCGCTACGAAGATACGGCTTCATATTAAAAACGCCGTCATCGTAGAGGCAAGTCTTGACTTGCCCTTTAGCCGTTAAGCGAATACGATTACAGCTTCCGCAAAACGTACGCGTAAAGGCCGCGATAATACCCACATTGCCTTGAAAACCAGGAATATCATAGGTATTTGCCGTTTCACCGAACAAAAAAGGTCTCACTTTTAAGTCCGGAAATTGCGAGCGGATACGCTCTAAAATACGGGCATGATCCCAAAATAGTTTCTCTTCTACCAGTCCGGAACCGTTAAATGGCATTTCTTCGATGAATCTAACCGAAACTGGATGTTCGCGTGCAAACTCTGTTAAAGCGATGATATCATCCTCATTTTTACCCTGCATCACGACTGCATTGATCTTGACCTGAAAACCAGCTTCAATTAAACGAATAAGGTTTGCATAGACTTTGGTAAAATCATCACGACGTGTTATCTGCTGAAAGCGATCCCGATCAAGTGAATCCAAGCTTAAATTAATGTGGCGTACACCAAGCTTTTTCAACGCACCTAAATACTCACCGATGAACACGCCGTTCGTTGTTAAACAGATTTCTAGGTCTTTCAAGCCCGCTAAATTCGTTAAGAAATCCAGCAAACCATTCCTCACAAATGGCTCTCCACCGGTGATGCGGACTTTTTTTATGCCCATTTCGTGCAAAATGCGAGTCAACCGAAACATCTCCTCCCAACTCATTAACTCCCGTTCCGGCATATAAGTAATCCCCTCCGCCGGCATGCAATAGGTGCAGCGCAGATTGCAACGATCCGTTACCGCGAGACGTAAATACGTCAATTCGCGGCCGTGATTATCTAAAAGCTGAGGATTATCCAATATATTTGTTCAAAGTATTCAAAGGTACAAAAAACGATGTCAACCTACCACATATTGCTGTTCGGTATTTGCCGGGATTTATTAAAATCGTCCAAGATTTCGATCAAAACAGAGGGCTCAGTCACCGTGGAAGAAATGTTACATACCTTGCGTTCGATGCATCCGGCTTTGGAAAATCTACCCTCTTTGCGACTTGCAGCAGAACATCGCTTCCCTGAACCTGATTTTATCCTATCGGAATCGATGGAAATTGCCCTAATTCCTCCTGTGAGTGGTGGATAATCCGTATATTTGTCCCTAAATCTATACAAAGTATATGGGATTAAATCTCCTGTTTCTTGGAGTACTCTTGTTGCCTTGGGCCTCCGCGCTTTTGGTAGCTCTTTTTCCCAAACCCCTTTTTTCGATTTCCCTCTCGGCTGTATTTAGCCTTTTGGTTATCTTTTTTTGTGCGCAAGCTTCCGTTGATTTCAAAATCGCTTACACCTGGTTTCAACTAGGAGGAAAAGAAATAAATGCCAGTTTTTGGGCGAATGCCTCCTCGCAATTAGTCTTGGGACTAGTGGCGATTGTGTCTTTTTGCGTTCAACTATTCTCAAAAAAGTACCTAACAGATGACCCCTCTATTGGTCGCTATTACGTGTATTTGCACCTCTTCGTGGGTTCGATGACCCTACTTTTAGTAGCAGATTCCATCCTCATTTTCTATGGAGCTTGGGAGCTAGTGGGGGCGTGTTCGTATTTGTTAATTAGTTTTTGGCATCAAAAAAATGAAGCAACACAAGCAGCTAAAAAAGCCTTTTTGATTAACCGCCTGGGAGATATTGCCTTATTGTTCGGCTTAATTGCTCTCGGATTACATTTCAATACGTGGCAATTTTCTGACATAAATGGCATCGCTCCTACGCTGATCGGTATAGCTATTATCACAGGGGGCATCGCAAAATCAGCTCAATTCCCCTTGATGTCTTGGCTACCCGATGCGATGGAAGGCCCTACCCCAGCCTCTGCCTTGATCCACGCGGCTACCATGGTTGCAGCAGGCGTTTTTGTGGGAGTACAAGTATATGATATAACGAGTCCAGAGACCCATCTTTTTATGGGTATCATTGGTGCAATTTCCTTTATTTCAGGAGCGATTTTCGCCATTTTCCAAAACGACATCAAAAAAACGCTGGCCTATTCCACCATTTCCCAGCTGGGTTTAATGTGGATGGGAATGGGTTCTGATGCTTCACTGTTCCATTTATTGACACATGGAATCTTTAAAGCAGGCCTCTTTTTGGCGGCGGGAGCTGTCATTCACACAGTGCATTCCCAAAGTCTAAACGACATGGGCGGACTGCGCAAGAAAGCGCCAGTGGCGGCTATGGCCTACCTCATATTCTCAGCTGGTCTACTGGGTCTACCCTTCACAGGCGGATTTTTCAGCAAGGAGAATATCGCGGGATTCTTGTACATGAACGGACATTTTGAACTTTTAGGAGTTCTAGGTGCGGGTATGGTTTTGACCAGTTTCTACATCAGCCGCCAGTTCTATTTGATCTTTATGGGGCCCGTAAAAGAAGGCCCTTCAACTACAGATTTTGCCCTTCCTATCTGCATTCTGGTTGTAGCGAGTCTTTTCGCCTGGATTTCTTGGAATCCAATCGAGGTTCACGCATCGGCTTTATTAGAGCATTTTGAGGTAGCCATCTACCAAATTCCTTCGTTTTGGTTGTACATCACAGGGGCGAGCTGGGTGGTAGGAATTGCCGGAGCGTATTTAACTAGAAACTGGATTCCGGCCGGAAATTACCAGTTTTTACCTCGCTTTTGGCCATCCCTATTCCGCTTTATTCGCTGGAAGAGCAGTTCTGCACAGATTTTCGAAACGCAATTCATTGAGCGCCTCGTGAATGGGATTGCCGCTCTGCAAGTGATTATTGCCCACCTGCTAGCTTGGGTAGACCGTCATCTCGTGGATGGTATTTTGGTAGGGGGAAGCTCCAGCCTAAGTGCAGGAACTGGAAAACTATTAAGTCGCTGGCAATCAGCTAAAGTCCAAAGCTATTGGACTATGATTATTGTGACATTTGCCCTATTTTTACTTTACGCGCTATTTATTAAATGACGAATTTACCCCTATTATCGCTCTTGATTGGATTGCCCCTGCTTGGTGCTTTGGTGCTTGGACTAGGTCAATTAAAGGAGCAAGCGAGAAACATCGCCATCGGTCTTTCGACGCTACAATTAGCGCTTTTGGGCTATATCTACAGCGCATTCGACAAAATATCCGGCTTATTTCAATTCAACGAAACGCATCATTGGTTCTCGATTTCTCTCGGGTCAATGGGACAATTTATGTCGAAATATACCCTCGGAATCGATGGATTAAGCATTTCCCTGATTCTTTTAACGGGGTTGATTACCTGGGTGGCGCTTTGGAACTCGACTGAAATAAAGGAAAAAGTAGGCGGCTATTATGCCTTGGTCTTGCTACTGAATGCCTCAATCATGGGTTGTTTTATGGCCAAAGACCTCTTCCTCTTCTACGTCTTCTTTGAATTCATGTTACTACCGATGTATTTCCTGATCGGTATCTGGGGTGGACCGCGCAGAAACTATGCCTCTTTAAAATTCTTTCTTTACACGCTAGTAGGATCCCTTTTAATCCTAATCGTGATGTTGGGGATGGGCGTTGCCTACGTGGATCCGTACGAAACCGCTTTATTGAATGGCTTAATTCGACCGGAACAAGACTTCAATGTAGAGGCATTGAAAACGGTACAGCAATTGATTTCTTCACAAGAGTTAGCGACGTCCTCTTTAGTTCACAGCTTCGATATGCAAGCTTTAGCGGATTTTAAAAATTGCCAAATCACCAGCATTCTTCACATCAGTTCCGGCTGGCAATTAGCTGGAATGAGCGCTCGGGAGTGGGGATTTTGGCTATTATTCATCGGATTCGCGATCAAATTACCGATGGTTCCTTTGCACACCTGGCTACCCGATGCGCACGTGGAAGCACCAACCCCTATCTCTGTCTTATTAGCCGGAGTATTATTAAAAATAGGAGCCTACGGTTGGCTGCGAATTACCATTCCTTTCTTCCAAATAGAAGCCTTAATGGCAGCTAACATTTTAGCCGGATTAGGTGCCCTATCCATCATTTATGGCGCTTATAACGCCTTAGCGATGAAGGATTTAAAGAAATTAGTAGCTTATTCGTCCGTATCCCACATGGGTTTTGTTCTACTTGGGATTGCAGCCTTTACGGCAGAGGGATGGCAAGGTGCCATCTTCCAAACCATCTCCCACGGAGTTTTATCTGCCTTGTTGTTTTTAATCGTAGGCGTGTTGTATTCCCGCACGGGCAACCGCGATATCGATTCCTATTCTGGCTTAGTAACCTTGATGCCACGCTTCACGGTTATCTCAGGTATTGCCATTTTTGCCTCTTTAGGCCTACCCGGATTCTCCGGATTTATCGGGGAATTCTTCAGCTTAATGGGCGCCTTCACTAGTCCTTTTGTGCATCCAGGGATTGCCGTTATCGGAGCTTTGGGCTTATTATTAGGCGCTGGTTATCTATTATGGACGTTCCAAAAAATCTATTTGGGAAAAACCTACCTAAAAAATTCCGAATGGTCTTTACCCGATTTGAATAAATTAGAATTACTTAGCCTTTTTGGTCTAGGATTTATCAGTATATTGCTCGGCGTTTATCCGGGCGTGCTATTTGAGCTCAGCGAAAAATTCGTCACCGAATTGCTAAAATAACCCTATTAAATTTAAACCTATGGAAAACAAATTCAGCCGCAGAGACATCCTGAAAAGCTCTGCAGGATTCGCTGGCCTTGGCATGATGGGCCATCGTTTCACAGAAGCAGACAAACAGGTAGGACATGACTTAAAAGGAAAGGTAAATCACTCCGCTTGTCGCTGGTGTTACCAAGATATCCCTTTTGAAGAATTAGTCATTAATGCTAAAAAAATTGGCTTAACGTCTATCGAATTAACAGGTCCTGAAGAATGGGACATTTTGAAAAAACACGACATGACAGCGGCGATTGGCTGGGGTAAATACCCGGATGGGATGGGCTTAACCAATTTTTTCAATAAAGTGGCTAACCACGATGCCCTAGTTTCTTTCTACGAGGATTTAATTCCACGCGCAGCGAAGGCAGGCATTAAAAACCTGATCACCTTCTCAGGAAATAGGAACGGAATGAGTGATGAGCAAGGTTTGATGAATTGCAAGAAAGGCCTTCAGCGCATTATGAAAACGGCAGAGCGCCACGATGTTACCATCTCAATGGAGTTATTGAATTCCAAGCTAAATCATAAAGATTACCAAGCAGATCACACCGAATGGGGTGCTGTACTTTGTGAGATGGTAGGCTCTGATAAGTTTAAATTACTCTACGATATCTACCACATGCAAATCATGGAAGGGGACGTAATTGCCACTATCAAGAAAAATCATCCATACATCTCCCACTACCATACGGGCGGCGTTCCTGGTCGAAACGAAATAGACGAAACACAAGAATTACAATACGCCTCTATCGTTCGAGCGATCTACGATACTGGCTACAAGGGCTACATTGGACAAGAATTTGTTCCAGCCCGCAAAGACAAAATGGCATCCCTAGAGCAAGCAGTGAAAATCTGCGATATCTAAGAATATCTTGTTCTTGATAAAATCGCAAATCGCTCCTTGTGAGTGGTTTGCGATTTTTATTTATCGGTTTCCTGATATTGATTTTCTCCGGCTTGTTTTGCCCTCTTTTTCTGCTCTATTTCGAGCCATGAAAACGCTCTTTTTCCTTTTATCTAGTTTCCTTTCCATCGCCCAATGTGCGACCATCAGCACACAACCCCTTTCTCAAATTAGCTGCGAAGGAGATTCCATTCGACTCACTGTTGCCAGTTCAGGTAGCACCTTTCAATGGGAAAAGCGTAGACCCACAGATACGAAGTATACAAGCATCACAAATGCGCGTTCTAAACGCTATTCCTTTCTTTCGGGGGGATCTACACACCCCACAGGAACCTATTATCGTTTAAAAATAACGTTAGATAAGTGTATTAGCTATTCTGATTCTGTGCTTTTGGTGCTTAGAAAAGCACCCATCATCTCAAGTATAAGCGTTTGCGAAAAGGCGCTTGTCCCCCTTTCCCCTTTGTATTTCTGGACACTCAATGGCTTACCAGTGGATTCAATTATCGCTCAACCCTTGCTTCATGGGGCTAAGCTAAAGGCATTTGTACGACACACCACCTATCCTACTGGAACTTGTGTCCTTGCTTCGAATGAAGTTAGTTTAAATGTAAGAACCTTACCCCTGGCTCCCTCGCATGTTCTTAAAATCGTCACAGCCTGCACAGGCCTACCCTTCTCTCTAAACGCCACCGGCTGTTCTCCATCATTAACATATTGGTATAATGCCTCTGGGGCAAAGCTGGGCGAAGGTAGTCGTTTGCCACTCGTGGCATCCGATAGTTCAATTTTTCGCGCATCCTGTGTCAAATCAGGTTGCGAAGGACCCTTGTCTACAGGGGTAAAAACAATCCTATTCACTATTCCATCCCCACCCATCAACACCTCAGCTACTTACTTTTGCTCAGATGTCACCATCACATTGCAAGCCAGTGGGGGGCTAGACAATATCTGGTATGAATCAGAGTTAACTAAATCGAACTTGAGTACGGCCACAGCATTAGTCATGAAAGCGATTCATAATACTAGCGCAAAAGATTCTATTCTAGTTCGATTCGCTTCCGTCAAAATCAACGACTGCGAGAGCGACCGCACACCCGTTATCTTTCGCATCAAACCACGTGTGAAACTCCTACCCCTTTTAGCTATTTCGTTAACGGGTGAAAGAACGATCATTCTACCTGAAGCCCAAACCTTTAATGGAACGCCACCCTATAAAATCTCTTACACCTCTACAGCCAAAAGTCTTTTAGGCCCTTATAGCTCCAATGGATTCCTATATAGAACCGTTACAGATTCGCTAGGCTGCTATATAAAAGATACGACTCTGGTAAATTATGTACGAAATGGGCCGATCATTCACCATCTAACCGCACGCACTGAAACAAATTGCCTGATGAATAACTACCGCATTCGAATCGATGGCTGCCCGCTGAAAACCTCTGGATTAAATGCGTCCAAACGCTACGAATCCCCTCTAGCAGATTTCATCTTATCTGGGGGAAATTATACCTTCTTCTGCAATGATGGCCAGACGGACACCATTCAGTTGAATCTACCGATTTTAAAGCAACCTAGTTCGGTTGTTGATAAATCATTTACTAGCCACATTTGCGAAGCGGATAGCGCATTTCTTAGCCTCACAATTGATTCCAATGTACGTTTTGTTGGCTGGGAGAAGGATCACCACTTGTACTCTCAAGATAAGACCATTACAGGGCTATTACCTTCAGGAGAGTATCAAAACGTCTTAGAAGAAAATGGCTGTTTTTATCGTTCAGATATCATAACTCTTGAAAGAAGGCCTAATCCTCCTACCCCCAGACTAGAAAAAATGGGGGCCTTTTTTATCAAGGCACATTCAATAGGCATATCGGAATGGCTTATTGACAAAACTAGATCCACTGACAGTTTGAGTTTTCGAAAGATCACAGAAGGGCGAGAATTCTATGTTCGAGCTAAATGGATGCATAAGAATCTTGCCTGCTATTCTCCCTACTCTAATGTCTATTTGGTAGAAAGGCCTGCTGTTTACGAATTTACCGCCTACCCGAATCCAACTAACCGTATGCTTACCATTGAAATAGCGTATGATACAGAAAATGCGATGCTATATCTTTTCGATCTAAAAGGGGAAATGTTAGATGCTACTGAAATAAAAAATTCCAGTAGGATATTGAATTGGGATATATCCCGTTTCCCTACTGGAACTTATATATTAAAGCTAATCTCTGATGGAATTAGCCAAGAAAAGACTATTCGTAAATTCCTTTAGCTATTTTTTCTGAAAGGGCTTTCGGAGCTAACCAGGCTAAGAAAGCACCTAATTTATTAACTAAGCCGGTAATGACTTCTTGCTTTTTCGCAAACATGCCATCCACCGCTAACTTGGCCACCACAGCCGGAGTCATCGTTACTTTTTCAGCTGCCTTGCTAGCTTTTACAGGCAAGTTCGCTCGGTCATTAAAATTCGTAGTAGTGGCACCAGGGCTGACGGCTGTAACGGTAATTCCTTTAGCTTTCCATTCGTGAAACAAGCCACGGGAGAAGTTCAAGACGAATACTTTAGAGGCTGCGTAAACACTCATTAAAGGAATCGCCTGATAGGCTGTCGAGCTCGCAATATTTAATACGTAAGCTTGGCCTTTTCCTGAAAGCATTGGATAGAAACGGTAACACGATTCCACCAAAGCATTCATGTTAACTTGCATCATTTTTTGGGTTTCCTCAAACGAATATTTTTCAAATTCACCCACTAAACCATAGCCTGCATTATTCACCAAAATGCGTAGATCAATCTGCTTCGCTAACACCCATTCATAGAGCGTATTGACAGCAGTAGGATCCGCTAAGTCTGCCACTAGGTAATCCACCTCTAGAGAATACTTCTTCTGAATCTCCTCTTTTACCTGCTGAAGCTCATACGAATTGCGAGCTACTAATAACAGGTTATACCCTCTTTCTGCTAATTGCAAGGCAATTTCTTTGCCTATCCCTTTACTTCCTCCGGTAATGATTGCGTATGACATACTGTTTGCGTAAATGAAAAAAGCCGCCCAATGAGCAGCTTTTTCCGATGATTAATCTTTACTTATTTTTTAGGAGCCGCTGCTGGTGCAGGATTCAAATAATCGTTGACATCTTTGTCATCCGCTTTTATCTCCTGAGCTTTGGTGAAATAGTCTCTCACTTTAGCATCATCTTTCGTCACCGTTAAGTGATATCCCCCTAAGAATTTATAAGCTTCAAATAATTGATTTTTATCTTCTTTAAAAGCAGTTGATTTTTCTTCTTTTAATTTAGTTACCGTTTCTAAGAATTTCTCATAATAAGGAACTCCTAACCACTTCGTACCTGTATAATCAATTAAGTTATTAGCACGTGCACGATTCAAATAGAATGGAGGCCATTTGTCATTCACAGAGATCGCCTTTGCAAACAAAGTATCAGACTTCATCGCTATTAATGGGCGATTCAAGGTATCCGCTTTAGGTGTAAATGCAGCAACAAAGTAATAATCCATCGCAGCTTTGAAGTAATCTCCGGATCCTACTGTTTGGTTTTTCTTTTGTTTCCACTCAATACCCTTCAATGCAGCAGAAGCAGCATCATTATAACGCTTTTGTTTGTAGCGAATATCATGTATGATATTATATACGTTATTATTAGTGTCAAGAGGTGCAGCACGCTCTAAATAATTTAACGCAATAGAATCTTTCCCTAGACCCTGATATCCTTTTCCAAAATACAGATCATCCATATAATATGGCTTCACACCAGAACGAACCATACCTTCCAAGTTATCAATCCCTTGTTGGTAGTTCTTCATTTCAACATGAGAATAACCACGCATACGGTAAATATCATTGTCTTTCACTCCTTTCTTATCTGCCTCATCCGTGTATTTCATCGCCCCTTCATAATCTTGAGATAAGAACAATAATTTAGCTGTTTCTAAAGTAACTTCAGGAGTAGCTTCTGCTTTCTCTAGATACTTTCTGAAATAGCGAGAAGCATTTTTATATTGGCTACCTACGATTAAATACTCCCCATAACGCTTGTGTGCTGGCGCAAAGTTTGAATCCAAGTCAATCGCCTCTTTATAACGAGTTTGTGTCTCACGGTAGTTTTTACCACGTAAAAACACGGTACCGATTTTCACCTTGGCTTTCACGTTTCTAGGATCTTGTAATAAAGCTTGCTCATAGGAAGAAACCGCGTTGCCACCATCATTTTTAATCAGGAAGGCATCACCACGAACGATCATCTGTTCTGCATTCGGACCCTTCTTCGTTTTCTCTAACATCAAGTCGATTAAACGAATAGCCTCAGCAGGGTCGTTGTTATTCGCATTGAATTCTGGATCGCGCCCTAATTTATAGAACATGGAATACGCCTCAGCGATACGGTGAAGAACATCTCCATTCTTATATTTCGTTTCAGTCAAAATACGGTCAAAATCTACTTTCGCTTCATTTACCTTATTTTGGCCTACTTTAATCGATGCTAAACCTACTTGATTCAAATAGTTTTTAGGATCTGCTACCAAGCCTTTCTTGAAAGCATCTTCAGCTCCTGCCCAATCTCTACGAGATAAATGGTAGTAACCTAAATAATAATAGTTTTCCCCAGTTGGAGAAGCCGTCACTAAACCTTCAAAAACTTGTTTAGCTCTAGTAGGCTGATCGCGATCGATTAAGTGTAATCCGTCTGCGATAGTTTGTCCCATTGCCAAATTGGTGATCAATAAACTGACTGCCAATATCCACGATTTCATTTTCTTCATTTTGTTATTTTAATTAATAGCTTTCAAAAAATTTCCTAGGCCTCGAACACCGAAATGTCCAATTTTATACACTTAACTTTAAATTCGTAAGAACAACAAAAATAAAAACAATCTTCTATTTTCCCTACTTTACACAAAATAAAAATAAACTATTGATTGATTTGATAGGTACGAATCGTGATAGGTCGGGTCAAAGGAATTAATCCCGCCTTTAATACAATAAGTTGTCCCAAATCTCCAGATACATAATTTAAGAAGCCAGTTCCTAAGCCTTGATGTGCTTCTTTCAAAATATATTTGATTTCACGACGTAAAGGGTACTTTTTTAAGGCCAAATTATAGCCAAAAGGCTGAGTATAAGGCATCCCCTTACCTTCAGCTACAGACATCACATGCACGGATCTAATAAATCCAAGCGAGGCGGGATTATCCCCATCACTAATCCAATTAGATCCTACAATACCTATCGATCGCGGATCACTTTTCACCTGTTTAATGACTTCTGGGTTAGACCCAGCGGCCACAACATGTAATTTCTCCGAACTCGAAATCTTTAATTTGTCTAATAAAAATTTTAAATTACTTGAATTCGCTTTGTCTACTACAAGCGTATATTTGGATGAAGCCCCTACCATTAAATCCCTTAAATCAGCTAAGGTAATTAATGTATCCGTATTAGACTTATTAGCTAAAAGAGCGATGCCATCCGCTGCGATATTAAAGCTTCGGTAGGTAACCGACTTACGCGTAAAAATTTCTTTTTCTTTGGCCGTCAAATCACGTGTAACCACCACTCCACGAATCTTGTCATTCAGCATATCTGCGATAACTTCATTCTCAGGACTAAACTTATACTTGATTTTAGCGTATTTATACTGCTCCTCGAATGCCGTCTTCTCAGCCTTCATCAAAGGCTCAAAAGACTCATCTACCCCGAGAGTAATTTCCCCAACTGTGGCTGAATCCTTAGGTGTCTCCTTTTTATCGGTAGAGCACTGCAAAAAAATTAGCCCGATTAGTAGAGCTAAACTAATATTTCTGGTATTCTTCATCATCTTCATCGGTAGCGTTATAATAGGTATAGGCTCTCCAAATCCGAAACAAGCCATAGACCATAAATAGTAATCCAAACAAAACAATGGTAGGTACACCAAAATTAGTACCTAAATCAAACTCCGAAAAAAACGCCACATACATACCTAAAAGAAAATAGGCGAAGGCAACGGTTAATCGAAATCCAACATTAATCCAAATAGCAACAGGTCTTTTCATTTTCTTTAAATAAACAGACCTGCTAAAAATTCATTCAGCAGGTCTGTCTATGGTTAAGGGTTTATATCTTATTCAGATAAAACGAACGTGATCG
>CAILUB010000224.1 GCA_903837305.1 uncultured Cytophagaceae bacterium | reverse complement strand
GCTGCATAGAGCGATGCGGGCTTTGCTTTTATAGTTTGTTGAAATGCTGCGTTGACGATTCGGTTACGTACCGAAGGGTGTTCTAAACGAAGACCTTTGGCCTCTTCCTCTGGGCTCAAAGTCTGGGGTGCAATGTCCAAAAGAAGGACCTGAACCCCAATATTTGCGAAATGACAGGCTATTCTAGAGCCCATAATTCCTGAGCCTAAAATGGCTACTTTTTTAATGGCACGATTCATATCTACGTTTTTAAATCTCGATGCGTAAATATAAATAAAAGGAATTATGTTATGCAAGCATACTAAATTTTATTTGCACAAAAAAGGCGATCCCAAGGGACCGCCTTCAATGAAACGCGTAACGTAATATTACATATAACTCTCCATCGGCTCGCAAGCGCAAACCAAGTTACGATCTCCATAAGCGGAGTCGATACGAGAAACCGTAGGCCAAAACTTGTTCGCCTTCACATATGCTAGCGGGAATACCGCTTTCTCGCGTGAGTAAGGACGATCCCAATCGCCTAGTAAAACGGCTGATTGTGTATGTGGCGCGTGTTTTAATACGTTGTTTGCTTTGTCCGCTTTGCCTTCTTCGATCTCGCGAATCTCAGCACGAATGCTCAAAAGCGCATCGCAGAAACGATCTAATTCGTCTTTGTTCTCAGACTCCGTAGGCTCAATCATCAACGTTCCAGCTACTGGGAAAGAAAGGGTAGGAGCGTGGAAACCGTAATCCATTAAACGTTTCGCGATATCCTCTGCCTCTACGCCAGCGGATAATTTGAACGGACGGCAATCCACGATCATCTCGTGAGCGCAACGTCCTTGTGAACCGGTATATAGAATAGGGAATTCTTTTTCCAAACGAGCCTTGATGTAGTTCGCGTTCAAGATTGCCGTTTCTGTCGCCGTAGTCAATCCTTTACCACCCATCATCGCGATGTAAGCGTATGAGATCGCCAAAATACTAGCAGATCCTACTGGAGCCGCAGAAACCGCACCCGAAGTTCCGTCATGAACGTGACCAGGTAAGAAAGGAACTAACTGTGGCGCTACGCCGATAGGTCCCATGCCTGGGCCACCACCCCCGTGAGGGATACAGAAAGTTTTGTGTAAGTTCAAGTGACAAACGTCCGCTCCGATGCGCGCAGGGGATGTTAATCCTACCTGTGCATTCATGTTCGCGCCGTCCATATACACTTGACCACCATTTTCGTGAATGATTTCACAAATCTCTTGGATGGTCTCCTCGAATACCCCATGGGTACTTGGGTAGGTAACCATTAAGCAAGAGAGGTTGTCTTTGTGTTCCAAAGCTTTGGCCTTCAAATCAGCCACGTCAATATTTCCGTTCGCATCGCAAGGGGAAACAATCACCTTCATTCCAGCCATAACAGCTGAAGCAGGGTTCGTTCCGTGTGCAGAAGACGGGATAATCGCAATGTTACGGTGGTGATCGCCGCGAGAAGCATGATACGCACGGATGGTCATCAAACCAGCGTATTCGCCTTGTGCCCCCGAGTTTGGTTGCATCGACATTTTCGCGAAACCAGTGATCTCACATAACCACTCATTTAAATCAGCCACTAATTGTTGGTAGCCTTTTGTCTGAGAAGCCGGCGCAAATGGGTGAATCTTGCCTAATTCTGGCCAAGTCACCGGAATCATTTCCGTCGTCGCATTCAATTTCATCGTACAAGAACCCAACGAGATCATCGAATGAACCATCGATAAATCTTTTGATTCCAATGATTTTAAATAACGCAACATTCCGTGCTCGGAATGGTATTTATTGAAGACGCTGTGCGTTAAGAAAGTCGAGCTACGAGTTAACGCTGCTGGGATCGCCCAAGTAACGTTTTTCTCTGCTGTTTTCGCGCCTTTTAATGTCTCGAAGAACGAAATAATTTCGATTACGTCTGCTTCTTGCGTCGTCTCATCCAAAGAGATGCTCGTCGTAGTCGCCTTGTAACGTAAGTTGCGTTCTGCTTTTTCTGCTAAAACTCGCAAGTCCGCCGTTTGCGCTCCCGTCTGAATCGTCAGCGTATCGAAGTGGTTCGTGTTTTCTAAGCTAAACCCTAGTTTGCGTAAGTTAACCGCCAATAATTCCGTTAATCCGTAGACCTTTTCGGCGATTTTCTTCAAGCCGGTTGGGCCATGGTAGATCGCATAAGAAGCTGCCATGATGGAAAGCAATACTTGTGCCGTACAGATGTTAGAGGTTGCTTTTTCGCGGCGAATGTGTTGTTCACGTGTTTGAAGCGCCATACGTAAAGCACGGTTTCCTTCAGCATCCACCGAAACACCGATGATACGTCCTGGAATATTACGCTTGTATTTTTCTTTCGTTGCGAAGAAGCCGGCGTGTGGTCCACCAAAGCCCATCGGTACTCCGAAGCGCTGAGAAACACCCACGACTGCATCTGCTCCCATTTCACCTGGAGGCGTTAATAAAGTCAGGGCTAATAAATCCGCTGCAACTACGACTTGTAAGCCGTTTTCTTTCGCTGCTGCAATTAACGCGCTATAATCAAATACCTCGCCGTTCGAAGCAGGGTATTGTAACATCATTCCGTAGAAACGCGCGTCCGTCACATCGAAAGTGCGGTGGTCGCCCACGACGATTTCGATACCAATAGGTTCAGCGCGCGTTTTTAATAAGTCGATCGTTTGTGGAAGGCAAAGTTCAGAAACGAAATAAGCCTCAGCTTGATTGCGTTCTGCTGGACGTTGGCCATATAACATCGTCATGGCTTCTGCTGCCGCCGTTCCTTCATCTAAAAGGGACGCGTTCGCTAATTCCATGCCAGTTAAGTCGATGATCATCGTTTGGTAGTTCAATAACATTTCCAAACGACCTTGGGCGATTTCTGCTTGATAAGGCGTGTAGGCCGTGTACCAAGAAGGATTTTCTAAAATGTTTCTCAAAATGACCGTCGGCACAATCGTGTCCGAGTAACCTAAACCGATGTGTGATTTGAAGATCTGGTTTTGGCCCATTACTGCTTTAAAATCACGCAAGAACGCGAATTCTGATTTCGGTTCTGGCAAGCGAAGCCCTTGAGCTAAGCGAATTTTTTCAGGAACAGTTTGTTGAATTAATGTGTCTAAGCTGTCTACGCCGATGGTTTTTAGCATAGCGGCTATATCAGCTGCTTCTGCATTGTTGTGGCGTAAAGAAAAGTCTTCCTGATAAGTGTAATTTGGGGTCATGAATGTTGAGAATTTGGATTAGAAAATCGCCACAAATTTAATCTTTTTTTAGCGATTTATTTTTAGATTCTTAACTTCGCTTTCTTAAATTTTGTTTCAACAAATGAAAAAAACTAACATCTACGTTTTAGGGCTATTTTTAGCGGCTAAATTAATCCCGATGAGCGCGATCGCTCAGGGAGATCCAGTTCCTTACGCGCTGTCCATCAGAGCGGATGATCTGAAAAAACACTTGACTTTTATCGCTTCAGATAGCTTGAAAGGTCGTAATACGGGTTCGGCGGAACAATTAGTGGCCGCAAACTATATTGCAGACTCCTTTAAGAAATCAGGCATTGCGCCAGTGAATGGGTCTTATTTCCAAAAAGTGGATCTAGTGAACCGTGCTTGGACGAACGTTTTTATTTCTGCCAAAGGAAAGAAATACGAATACCTAGTCGACATGATGGCGAGTGCTTTAGCGCCAGTGGCTGCTAATTCAAAATTCCCAATGGTATTTGCTGGCTTTGGTGTTCAGCAAGGCGGCTATACGGATTTTGACAAATTAAATGCCAAAGGAAAAATGGTTTTAGCGTTCGAAGGCGAGGCTAAAGATGCCTCTGGCAATTACGTACTCTCTGGTTCGAAAAATCCATCTATTTTCGGGAAAGGCGATGGCTGGAAAGAAAAATTAAAGCGCGCGCAAGCGGCTGGAGCGAAAGGCTTGATCTTGATCGCGGATCGCGATACGAAAACTTTTGGCAATCAAGTACGACAACGTCAAGCGATGATGAAACGTTTTGGAAACGAGCGTATGGCCTTTGCAGATGCAGCATCTGCAGCAAACGAAGCACCTGTTTTGGTCATCTCATCGGAGGCTGCAGCTGAAATCTTAGGAACAACGGAGGCAGAACTTTTAGCTTACAAGGCTACTTTAGCGTCTGAGAAAAAATCAGTTTCGTCTAAATTCAAAGCAGCTCCTATCGAAGTAACCATCGAAAGAACAGAGAAGCCGGTAGATACTTATAATGTGGTTGGATATTTAGAAGGAACAGATAAGAAAGAAGAATTGGTTGTTTTAACAGCACACTACGATCACATCGGTGTTTCTGCAGATGGCCAAATCAACAACGGCGCAAACGACGATGGTTCTGGTACCGTGACGGTAATGGAATTAGCGGAGGCTTTTGGTAAAGCAGCAGCAGAAGGAAAACGTCCACGTCGTAGTATCTTGTTTATGACGGTGACAGGTGAGGAAAAAGGTCTTTTGGGTTCTGAGTGGTATGCAAATCACCCTTTATTCCCATTAAAGAACACAGTTGTAGATTTAAACACAGATATGACTGGTCGTTATGATGACGAGCATAAAGGTAAGCCTGATTATATCTACGAGATTGGTTCTGATAAATTATCGTCTCAATTACGCGAGGTGTTAGTAGAGCAAAACAAGAAGCACGTAGGTTTAGAATTAGACTTCCGTTTTAATGACCCGAACGATCCGAACCGTTTCTACTACCGCTCGGACCACTACAACTTCGCTAAATTCGGTATCCCAGTGGCATTCTTCTTTAATGGGGTGCACGACGATTACCACATGCCAGGTGATGAGGTAGATAAGATTGAATTTGACCAAATCCAAAAAGTAGGCCGCTTGGTGTTCTACATGGCTTGGGAAATCGCGAATAGAGAGCAGCGGTTGGTGGTGGATTCGAATAAGCCATAGGCTTAGAGTAGAGATAGGAGATTATAGAGTAAAGATTTTGACTTTTTAATAATTTAGAAATACTCTCTACTCTCTACTCTCTTATCTAATTTTTTAAGCTTCTCTCTAAAAACCACCTGCTTCGCCTTTGCCTCCTGAATAAACTCATTCTCCTTCACCTCACCGATCACCGCATCGAGTTCTTCTGCATTGCCGAACATCGCTAAGCGGAACGGATCTTCGTAATCTTTTGAACGAGATCGTTCGATGCCTGCAGTTAAGAAATCAGCGGTAGCGATGGCGCGATCAATCCACGCTGGGATATTCTCGAAAGCATTCGGATTTATTTGCAATAAACCATTTAACGCATTTTCGAATTTCTGATCCGGGTATAGCGCCGCTTGTTTTTCGTAGAATTCATGCACCTGCTTCCATCGAGTGATTTTGCCTGATTTGACATTTTCTTTCATCTCCTGGATGACGCCAGATGGAATTAATTGCCCACCTAGATTTTCCCAAACTTGAATCGCTGTGGCATTTTTTAATGTTGCTTGCAATAAATCGGAAGGAGAAGCAGATGGGTGACGCTCGGAAGTGGCTAACCATTCTTTGGCCGCGTGATAATATAATAGATCGTGGAAGATCTGATACGCTTTATGGGCCTTAGCGATGCGCGTTCTGCGTTTCGTGTTTTCGATTCCAGTGGCATATACCGCTAAAGGATTCGAAGCGTTCGCTGGATCATTTAACCAGGCTTTGCCATCTCCACCGCCTAGCGATTCGGAAACCCATTTCTCCAATAAATTGATCCCTTGTAAGATTTCAGAAACCGTGTCAGGGGCTAAGAAATCAAATTCGAGCAACATGTCTTTGTCGGTTCTTTGGTCCCTGGCTGCGAATTTCCAGGCATTTCGGGCTAGAGCGTACATGTTGTATTGGAACCAATAGCCGGCGATGATCAATAATCCGCCTTCCGTATCATCGTTTCCGATTAAAGAGAAGGGTAGTGGATTGTGGATTTCGCCCGGGTAGTTTCCTTTTGAAATCAAGTTAAAAGAGGCGAATTTTGAGTTGTGTTTTAGGGCCACGGATAAGCCAGGCCAAAATCCACGTCCCGCCTGCAATTCCCCATCTGCTCCACGCGAATTATGGTTCGAACCGAGGGTAGCGCCGGCGGCCATATTACTTTGCCCTTTCACGATCGCCGCGCACAAGAACGAGTTATTGTGGTGTTGTTCGTGTGCTGGGAAAATAAGTGCGTTTAAAACTTCACAACAAGAGATGGTCGAGTTACTTCCTAAGAAGGAGTTGATCAAACGCGCGCCGTATTTCAGTTGCGAGTGGGCTGCTAAAATAAAACGAACTGCTTTTACGCCGTAGAAAATACGGCAGCCTTCGTGGATGATACCGTTCACGATTTCGCAGCCTTCGCCTATTTGGGTGGAGGCCTCTGCGTTCGAGATGATGGTTAAGTTCTTTAATTTATTCGCGCCTTTGATATAGGTATCGGTACCCATATTAACGTCTTTGATGATACCGGTATTTTTGATGACGGTGCGGTCGCCGATTTGGCCATAGAATCCGCGTTTAGAAGAGAACTCTTGGATGGTCATTTCTTTGTACTTCGCTTGTAATAAGCTATCATCGCGGTCCTGCGTCCATAAGAATGCATCGGCTGGCTTCATGCCTACGAACGGAATGACTTTGCGGCCTCCATTTTCGTTGCCTAATTCCATCCAAATTCGGATGCGCTCTTCTTCGCCTTTCTTTACGATACCATTTCCGAATTTCGCAGTCGCTGTGGTCGCTAATTCGTTCACTTGGAGGATCATTACCTCGTTCCCGATTTGGTAATGAGACAATAAATTCACGCGGTCGATGGCCACATTATCACCAAAATCGCAGGAGATCAAGGTACTATTATAAAGACCGACCGGCATACGCAGGTTTTTGAATTCTAGGTAGCAACTCTCTAAAATACCGATGCGATTCACACCAAAAAAACGGCAATTCTTCACCAAATACGGATTAAATCCCTCTTTCACCCACACATCTTTCCAGTTCTCCGCCTCGTTCAGGTTAGCCTCCAGGATACTGATTTCACGCGGTGCAAGAAGCCGATAAGCTTCTAAGTCGAGGTTGGAGTTGCGGTGGTCGAATTCGCTTTGGCCCTCTTCTAAGAAAGCAGGCGTTACGAAATCGAATCCGAGTTTTGAAAGGGGTTTTTTATCAATTCTATTCATATTTCATAAAATTCAAGCGGCAGATCATCCGGGTCCGCGATGAACGTAAATCGCTTTCCAGTGAATTCATCGATGCGAATGGGCTCCGAGGAAATGCCTTTTTTGGTTAATTCCCTCACTGTAAAATCCAGGTCGTTTACCTGAAAAGCCAAATGCCGTAAACCACAACTTTCGGGCCTTGACGGGCGAGCTGGAGGGTGAGGGAAAGAAAATAATTCAATCACATAGTGATCATTCAGCGCTAAATCCAATTTGTAGGAATCGCGCTCCTCACGATACACTTCTCGAATAATTTCAAGACCTAAATCCTGTGTGTAAAAAGCCTTAGATCGCGCATAATCCGAGCAGATGATGGCAATGTGGTGCACGCTATGTAATCCTAATGAACTCATTTTTTGATAGAAACAGCAATTTTAGAGTCTGCGGTTCCATAATAAAGAAACCATTTCCCTTTGTAGGGGACTAAACCTTCCACGAAACAAACTTCGTTCACTTCGCCTACTTTTTCATAGGGTCGATTAGGCCAAATAAACGGCTCATTTGTTCTCGCTATCACCTTATAAGGCTTCTGTGCATCGAACAATACTTGACCTGCGGAATAGGCGGATTTAGGGAAACGAGTCTCATTGTAATTTTCCGCATTCATACTGTTATAGATTAATACGATTCCTTCTTTACGCAGCAGCGCGTAGGGTCCAGGTTCTACTAGCCGGCTATCAAAATAGCCCGCACGAGGCTTTAAAACAGATAATCGAACTGAATTTTCTGCATTTTCCAAGATATCCCAATGACGTAAATCCTTCGAAGTCGCTAGGAATAAATCGGTATCACCGTAATACATGTAAAAGAGTCCGTTGATTTTTTTCGCCACAATTTTTGCTCCGTTTTGAACAGAAACGATCGCCCCTGATTTAGACCAGGTATTTAAATATTTTTCTGAGGTAAATAAGGGTCCGATTTTTTCCCATGTTTTTAAATCTTTCGAAAATGCGCCACAAAGTCTCGCAAACTTTCCGTCATAAGAAGTATAGGTTAAGAAATAACCTCCATCTTCTGTTTCTACGATGCGGGGATCTTCAATGCCACCCGGCCATTCAAAACCGCGGAAAGCATCATTTGAAGGGAATAAAATGGGTTCTGGATTCTTTTTGAAATGAATACCATCTTCGCTGGTCGCTAAACCGATGCGGGAAGTGCCTAATGAGTCTTGAGCACGGTATAAAAGATGAACGAGGCCATCACGTACGAGGGCCGTGGGATTTAATACGTTTTTATTTTCCCAGCCGACCATTTTGTTCGCTATCGGATCTTGAAAACGCGCTTGTAAGGAAGGTGAAAGAATTGGATTCTGGGAGTCAGCTTTAATGAATCCGGTCATCTGCCAGTTTTGGGCTGAAGCTGAAATACCTCCACCAAGTAATATCCAAACAAGTAAGTGCTTCATTTTATTTCGATTTAGAAATCTAAATTACGAAAAAAGAATGAAAGCCACCGGTAATAAAGTACAAGAAAGAAGCTCTAGTCTTTGAAGATCTTGTCTTCGATTCCTTGATTGATGAGGTAGTTCGTTAATGATAAACGAATTTGACCCGTTTTGCGTGTATTTACAGGAGCTACCGCTGTACGATTAATGTCGACTACGACACCTTTGGGAATCTTGAATTTTTTCACATCCACGGTGATATTCATTTCTGAAGGCAGACCAAAGGCTTTTTCACTCCCATAAACATAGGTAGAGAGCACTGTCCCGTTAGTGCGGGACGTAATTTGAGATTTTAAAATCAAGTCGAGGGTAGGGTCGACCCAGATTTTTGCCAAAACTATTTCGCCTGAATCATCGGTGGGTAGCAACGTGATGGATTCGGTTTTTACGCCATCGATGACCTCAAATCCAGTAAATAAAGCGTTGTAAGCAGACTTATTGCGTAGTAAGGCAGTCAAGTCGGTGAAACCTTTTTTGGGCAAAATAGCAATTCCCTTTGTGATCATCCGGAATTTTTCTGGCTGCTTAAAATAGATGGTCGCCTTTGCTGGCATAATCTTAATCAAGGGAATATCGGATTTTATCTGAGCTTCGACGCGGTAATCGCGCACCTTGTTCATCTTCGCCAACACCTGTATAACGGTCTTGTTCGCATCCTGTCCAAACAGGGAAAAAGAAAGAAATAGTAAAATTACGCGAATCATGATTGGATATCTTTTCGGTGGAATGTATAAAGCGAGACGGAAATCAACACCACATTGTGTGCGACTAAAACGACGCAAGAACGTAGGATGTCAGAAACGGGCAACGGATCCTCGAAAAAGGAGCGCCAAGACGCCATGTGAGTTGTAAACAGATACGGTTTAATCGGATCGAAAACGCGAACATCCAAAGTACCTATGATAGTAAACAACAAGATAACTGACATCGTTGCCACGATAGGTCCGATCGAATTATCGGTAAAACAAGATAAGCAAATAGACAAGGAACTGACCGTAAATAGCGCTAAAAAAGCCACAGCAAATCCACCCAAATACCGCCAATTCACATCCGTTTCCTGCAAAATCACTAATCCATCTGAATTCAACACCATCATATCTCCCGTCCCAAACAATAATTTTCCTACTATTACAGACATCACACCCATCCACAAAATAACAATCAAGGTATAAATGCCTCCAGCAATGAATTTAGATAATAGCAGTTGAACGCGGGAAATCGGCTTCGTTGCTAGCATTCGAATGGTTCCCATCGCTGCTTCACCTGAAACTAAGTCGCCGGTTACCAACGCAACTAGAAGTGGAATTTGGACTAATAACATCTGCAATATGATGAAGGCAACTAAATTGCCATTCAACACGTTGCCTTCAAAAGTTAACGTCTGCTCGAAAGAGGCGGTGACAAAGGAGATAATCGACATTCCATCTGCCTTCAAGGCAAATTGAATGACGCCCACTAACACCGTAATCGCGGCTAGGCCTAAATAGGACCGTGGCTTCAGCGCAATCTTAATAATTTCGTTGTGTATGCTGTTGAATAGGATCATTGGTTCACGATTTTAATGAAATAATCCTCCAGCGTTCTTTTCGCCTCCAGGCTATATATTTCGATGTTTTTATCGACAAGAAATTTAGTTAACTGCGGAATCTCTGATTTTTCAATGGGAAATTGAACGGCTGTATCTCCTATTGTATCCCATAAAAGAGACGGCTTCCAGTCTAATAACGCATTTTTAACCGCCTGAATCGGACTAGCTTCTAGGCGTAAAATCAGATTTTCGCCATTCATCAAATCACTCACATTTCCTTCCACAATCGATCGCCCTTTGTTTATGATGACCATTCGATTGCAGATCAGTTCGATTTCTGCCAAATTATGAGAAGACAACAATACCGTTTTATGCTGCTCATTTTTTAATCGCAAGATCAAATTACGTATGTCAATGATGCCTTGTGGATCTAATCCAGTCGTAGGTTCGTCCAATATAATCAGATCGGGATTATGTAAAAGTGTCTGCGCAATTCCCAATCGCTGTTTCATCCCATGTGAAAAACCTGCAAATTTATCCCTCTCACGCCCACCTAAGCCCACAAAATCTAACATTTTGTAGATTTCTTGCTTGGTGGAGGGCTTTCCCGAAATGCGAGAGAAGATCTCCAGATTTCGGTAAGCGGATAAATATTTGTAGAAATCAGGTTTTTCGATAATACTTCCGATGCGGCCTAGAATGGATTCTCGGTGAGTGGAAATTGATTCACCAAAAATTTCAATCGTCCCACTGTCCGGCGTAATCAACGAATTAAGGCACCGTATGCTTGTGCTTTTACCAGCGCCATTGGGCCCTAAAAAGCCAAATACATCCCCTTTATATACACTAAAGCTGACATCATGAATGGCTTGAAAGGAACCAAATTTTTTCGAAAGGTGGCGTACCTCAATAATTTTTTCAGGCATATTTTATTAACAACCAAAAATGGGGAAAAGTTTTAGTTTTAATGAATGAATGTGAGGTACAGAAGATTTCCTCTCACTTAGCAAAAATAACCTTCGGTTTTGCCTTGCGAAATAATAATAATTAGACCATTAACATAAGATTAACTAATAATTAT
>CAILUB010000223.1 GCA_903837305.1 uncultured Cytophagaceae bacterium | reverse complement strand
TCAAAAAAAAGTGCTTTCGGGCTAAAATTCATGTAACAAAGGTAATAATAACTTACCTTTGCCCTAGCCCATTTTAAAACATCCTATGGAACATCAATTACAACTAAAGAGACCCCTCGCATTTTTCGATTTAGAGACGACAGGTATTCAAATTAACCGCGATCGGATCGTGGAAATTTCGATTGCTAAAGCAAATCTGGACGGAACCGTGGAGGTAAAAACGCGTCGCGTGAATCCAGGTATACCGATTCCTTTAGAAGCTTCTTTAGTGCATGGCATCTATGATGAAGATGTGAAAGATGAACCTACCTTTCGAATGGTGGCACGCTCTTTATCCACCTTTTTAGATGGTTGCGATCTTGCCGGATTTAATTCCAACCGTTTCGATGTACCTATGTTAGTAGAGGAAATGCTTCGAGCTGAGGTGGATTTCGATATGAAAAACAGAAAATTAGTGGATGCCCAACGCATATTCCATTTAATGGAACCGCGTAATTTAACGGCTGCTTACCAATTTTACTGTGGCAAAGAATTAATCGGAGCACACGGAGCTGAGGCGGATGTGTTAGCCACTTTAGAAGTATTAAATGCGCAGGTGAAACACTACGCGAACAAGGCCATCAAGGATGCGGATGGCAAGGAGGTTTTCCCAATCCAAAACGACATGGATAAGCTGCACGAACTAAGTGCCTCGAATTCAATTGACTACGCCAATCGAATGGCGTACAATAAAGAGCGCGTGGCTTGCTTTAATTTTGGCAAACACATCGGTAGACCTGTGCTTGATGTGTTGAAGTCTGATCCATCTTATTACGACTGGATGATGAAGGGGGATTTCCCGATGGACACCAAGCGCAAACTGACCGAAATAAAATTGCAAGGTTTTCAGCGTTAAGGCATTTTTGATGTCGAGGCTATCAGATATTTTCGTATTTTTGCCTCGCATAAATGCATTTTTTGGACGGGCTTTTGCCTGAAGCCTTTGTTATTATTTAAGACTATGCAATCAATACCAGAAATTATCCGTACGATTCCATTAACCCATTACATTATGCTGAGCTCAGCTTTGTTTTGCATTGGTATTATGGGCGTATTAACACGTAGAAACGCGATCATCGTTTTTATGGCGATCGAATTAATGTTAAATGCCGTTAACTTATTGTTAGCTGCCTTTTCTTCCTACTATTCTGACCCAGCAGGTCAAATTTTTGTATTCTTCATTATGGCCGTAGCCGCAGCAGAAGTCGCTGTCGGTCTAGCGATTATCGTGATGATTTACCGAAATATCCAAAGCATCGATATCGGTGTTCTTAACAAATTGAAAAACTAATTAAGCGCCTTATTCCGCCCAATTAATATGTCTTTACTATTCCTCATTCCACTATTACCCTTATTAGGCTTTGCTATTAATGGTTTAGCGTACCCTAAATTACCGAAGCAAATCGCGGGCATCATTGGAACGATTCCTCCTTTGGTTGCCTTCGCCTTATCACTTCAGTTATTCTTGAATTTCGACGGTCAGGCACAAATTCTTCCCATCGCGGATTGGATTAAGGTAGGTTCTTTAGAGATCCCTTTTGCCTTCCAAATCGATCAATTATCGATCTTGATGCTCCTCGTCATCACGGGAGTGGGCACCTTGATTCACGTGTATTCGATTGGGTATATGTCCCACGATGCGGGTTTTGGCAAGTTTTTTGCCTTCTTGAACCTGTTCGTGTTCTTTATGTTAATCCTCGTTTTAGGCGCAAACTTCACGGTCTTGTTCATCGGATGGGAAGGCGTAGGTTTGTGTTCGTACTTGTTGATCGGGTTTTGGAATCAAAAGAATTCTTACGGAGATGCAGCCCGCAAGGCCTTCATTATGAACCGTATTGGTGATTTAGGTTTCTTAGTGGGTATCTTCTTGTTGATCCAGGATTTTGGAACAACCGATTACCAAACGATTTTCACAGCGATTAAAAGTGGCGATTATACGACCGATTTAAGCATTATCGCGTTCTGTCTTTTCATTGGTGCGATGGGTAAATCAGCGCAGATTCCGTTGTTTACATGGCTTCCAGATGCCATGGCGGGTCCTACACCTGTTTCGGCTTTGATTCACGCGGCCACGATGGTGACAGCGGGTATTTATATGGTTATCCGTGCGAATGCCTTGTTTGAATTGAGTCCTGAAGTATTGCATTTTGTAGGTTGGATCGGATTAGCAACGGCCTTGTTAGGCGCAGCAATTGGTCTTTTCCAAAACGATATTAAGAAAGTCCTTGCCTATTCAACCGTATCTCAATTAGGGTACATGTTTATGGGTTTAGGCGCCTCAGCTTATACGGCTTCCTTCTTCCACGTGATGACACACGCATTCTTTAAGGCCCTTCTTTTCTTAGGCGCTGGTTCTGTGATTCACGCGATGTCAGACGAACAAGATATTCGCCGCATGGGTGGATTGAAATCGAAGATGCCTATCACGTTCATTACTTTTATGTTAGGAACGATTGCGATTGCGGGTATTCCTCCATTCGCCGGTTTCTTCTCTAAAGATGAAATCCTAGCCAGCCTTTACCACCACGATCCAGTAATGTGGAGTTTAGCAATTGTAGGATCTGCTTTAACCTCTTTCTATATGTTCCGTGTGTTCATTTTGACTTTCTACGGAGAGTTCAGAGGAACGGAAAAACAAGCACATCATTTACACGAATCGCCTATCACGATGACTTTGCCGTTGATTATATTAGCGGTATTTTCTGTAGGTGGAGGTTTAATCAACTTGCCTCACTTTGCAGGGGGAAATGAATTCTTAGCGCATTGGTTAGCACCCTTATTGCCAGAAGCAGGTGCAGCGGGCGAGGTTAACTTCTTGAGTTTAGAGGGTGGTGCACCATTATTAGCAGCCTTCTTGCCGGCTTTCTTAGCGATCTACGTTTTTGGTATGCAGAAATCAGTGCCATCTGAAGACGCAGAGATTTCTGGTATTCAAAAGATCATCTACCACAAATTCTATATCGATGAATTGTACGATATGCTATTTGTGAAGCCTATTGCCTTCTTATCGAACTTCTTCTTCCAAATGATCGACTTCCTAGTAATTGACTTGTTCGTCGAAGGTTTAGGTCGTTTTGTGAAATATGCTTCGAGCGAGTTCCGCAGAGCTCAAACAGGAAACGTAGGCATCTACTTATTCTGTATGGTCGCGGCCATCGTTGTCATTTTATTTGTTAGTTTAAAAAGTACGATCCTTCCATAATTCGATCGCCAAACAGCTATGTATCTACTATTTATACTTTTATTTCCGCTTTTGATTGGGTCAGCTTTGTTGATCTTCAAGCCAAAGAACGCGTTTGTCCTTTCCCTAGCGGCATCCATCATTGAATTAGCGGCCACCGCCTTTGTTTTACAACAAGCTAGCTCAAATCCTGTTTCCTTCTCTGCTCCTTGGTTGGCATCAGAGGGATTGTACTTCTCGCTCTATGTAGATGGAATCAGCGGCGTATTAATCGGACTTTGTGCTTTATTAGTTCCCTTTATCATAGCCACAACAGCTAATACGGATCGTGCGAATAATTCCCAATTCCAGGGTTTGATGTTAGCGATGCAAACGGCTTTAATGGGAGCGTTCTTAGCAAAAGATGCCTTTTTGTTTTACTTCTTCTTTGAAGCTTCTTTGCTACCTATTTATTTCCTTGCGGCAATTTATGGCGGCGAGAATAAAAATGCGATTACGTTTAAGTTCTTTGTTTATACGTTGTTTGGTTCGCTATTCTTCTTAATCGCCTTGGTTTATGTGTACTTGCTAACACCAGGTCCATTTCATTCAGCAGATATTGAGGTATTATACCAAACTGCGAAAGGCCTAAGCGCAGATCAACAAGGTTATTTATTTGCGGCCTTCTTCCTGGCTTTTGCCATCAAGATGCCGGTTTTCCCTTTCCATACCTGGCAGCCCGATACGTATACCGTGGCTCCTGCACAAGGAACGATGTTGCTATCAGGTATTATGTTGAAGATGGGTACCTACGGTGTGATTCGATTCGTGCTTCCGATGTTCCCTTTAGGCGTTGCTACTTGGGGATTGACAGCATCTGTCCTTTCTGTGATCGGTATAATCTATGGTTCGATTATCGCCATTCAGCAAAAAGACGCTAAACGCTTATTAGCTTATTCCTCATTCGCTCACGTGGGCTTGATGTCTGCCGGTATTTTATCCGGAAGCATCGAAGGTATTCAAGGTGCCTTGTACCAAATGTTATCTCACGGTATCAACATCATCGGTTTATTCTTCGTCATTGAAATCATTGAACGCAGAACAAAATCGAGAGAGATCGCTCAATTAGGCGGCATCACACAATTCTCGTATCCATTGACTGTCACTTTCGTGATCTTGAGTTTAGGTTCCGTGGCACTTCCTTTAACGAACGGTTTCATCGGAGAGTTCTTATTGTTAAAGAGTGTATTTGACCAAAACGTAACTTTAGGTATTATCGCCGGAATCACCATCATCTTGGGCGCAGTATATACCTTGCGATTGATCCAAAAATCGATGTTCGGAAATGTGTCGCGAATCACTTCTGATTTCGCGGACTTGACTTTTGCGGAGAAAGCAGTGTTAATTCCTTTAAGTGTCTTGGTTATTTTGGGTGGTGTTTTCCCATCAACGGTTTTAGGTTTTAGTGAACCAGCGGTTCAGCAATTAATCCAATGGTTCAAATAAAATAGTATTAAAAAGCATTATGAATTCTATCATTGCATTATCACTTCTAGGTATTTTAAATTTATTCTTGGGCTTTTGGCTTTCTAGAAAAACCATCCAAGCTGCGACGCTTTTGTTTTTAGCGGGCAGTATGGCTTTGACGGCTATGGACTGGAATCACGAGATGTTGTGGTACGGACGCATGTTCCATACCACGAATACTTCCATTAGCTTCAGCTTAATTATTCAATTAGCGGCCTTTATGGTCGTTAGTTTTTCCAAAGGCTTTGGCATCGACGAAGAGCACACACATCCAGCAGAATACTATGCGATTCTATTATTCTCGGTAGTAGGAGCCATTTTAATGGTTTCATTCGATCATTTGATCATGTTCTTTGTGGGACTTGAAATCCTATCGGTAGCGATGTATGTGTTAACCGGTTCTGACAAACGCAATTTACGCTCGAACGAGGCAGCCTTGAAATATTTCTTGATGGGTTCTTTCGCAACTGGTATTCTTTTATTTGGAATTACTCTCGTGTATGGAGCAACGCGTTCTTTCTATTTAACAAACATTGCAGAAGTAATTGCAACTACCCCACAAGCATCCACGCCGGTATTCTTATCGATTGGCGTTTTATTAATTATAGTCGGATTCCTATTCAAGATTTCGGCAGCACCTTTCCACTTCTGGACGCCGGATGTATACGAAGGAGCACCTACTATCTTTACGATGTTCATGTCAACGGTAGTGAAGGCAGCTGGCTTTGCAGCCTTATACCAAATGCTGACAGGTCCCTTTGGATCATTGTATGGCACATGGGTATATCCGATCTACTATATTAGTATGTTAACACTTTTAGTGGGGAATATCACAGCGGTGTACCAGCAGTCCGTAAAAAGAATGCTAGCTTACTCTAGTATTTCGCACGCCGGATACCTACTCATTACTCTAAGCTCTAACCAAGCAAGTACATCATCGACCATCTTGTATTATTCCTTATCCTACACTTTAGCCACAATTGTAGCTTTTGGTGTAGTTATGTTAGTAGCAGAATACCAAACAGGTCGTACAGAAAAACCAGAAAACTTCAGTTCATTTGAAGGCTTGGCGAAGCAGAACCCAGGTTTAGCATTCTGCTTTACCATCTCATTATTGTCTTTGGCAGGTATTCCACTGACAGCAGGTTTTTGGGGGAAATTCTTTGTCTTCTCTGACATCTTTAATCGTCACGTATATTATCCAGTAATCTTAGCGATCATCATGTCAGCTATCGGAGTTTATTACTATTTCAAAGGAATTATTGCCATCTACTTTAAAGAAGGCGATATTGAGCGAATTGAGTTGCCAGCATTAGTCAAATTCGCGATGTGGGCTTGTACCCTAGGTACCTTGCTATTAGGCGTATATCCAAGTATCGTTAAAAACCTCTTTTAAATTGAGCATTTGAGCGACAAGAAACAGGCCCTTTTCAATCAGAAAGATTTATTCGCTTACTTCGTAGTGGCTGGATTAGGGGCATGTGTTCAATTACTCGCTGGAGGATTAATCAAAGATTGGTTCCGCGTTTCGTATGAAGATTCCATCCTTCCTGCCTATTTCATTGCGCTAATAGTCGGCTTTTTTTTAACCAAATTGTTTGCCTTTAATGCGCGCCAAAGCCATCAAACAAGACGCGAGATGCTTAAGTACCTCCTAGTAGCAAGTTTTTCAGGTATCATCACCTGGTTATTCAGTACCATTCCTTATGAGTTTATTCACGAACGCTACCCGGATTTCTATTTTCTTATCCCCTACTCCATCAAAAAATTAAACATTACTCAAATCCTAACCACCTTGCACGGAATGGGGTTTAGTTTTTTATCCAATTACATTCTACACAAAACCTTCACTTTCAAATCAAGCGGGTTTTACGATCGATTTAAGGAGTTGACAAAATAGGATTTATCTAATTTAGACCTTTTCTAAGTTCCAAATTCTTAAGAAATCCTAAGCCGATTAAGCTCCATTAAGCCCTATTTTTATGTTTTTTTACTCATTCCTTAAAAAAATCTTAAAATTTTATTTGCATTTATTTGTACTTATAAAATAATGCCGTAGATTTGTGGCTCAAACCTTAAACAAAATAAGAAATGAAAAAAGTATTCGCTCTAGCTTTCGTTGCTGCAATGGTAACTTTAGCATCTTGTGGTGAGAAGAAAGCAGAAGCTTCTGCTGACACTGTTGCTGTTGATTCTGCTGCTGCTGCTGCTCCAGCTGATTCTGCTGCTGCTGACACTGCTGCTGCTGACACTGCTGCTGCTAAATAATTTTAGCACAACGATCAGAAAAAAGTCCTTCGCATGCGAAGGACTTTTTTTATGTCTAATAACCGGATGAAGAATAAAAAGATCGACTCCTTTTTTGACCACTTCCCTCCCAAAGTTGCGGAATACTGCTTTCAACTTTGGCATGATTATTCCTTTGACTTTATTGTCAGCAAATCGCGCGATTCTAAATTAGGCGATTACCGTTTCAGCCCATTGAAAGGACACCAAGTGACGGTCAATCATAACCTGAATCCCTACGCTTTTCTAGTCACTTACATTCACGAAGTTGCCCACTTAACCACTTACCTAGCTCACAAGAACAAAGTTCTTCCGCATGGCCAAGAATGGAAGACGGAATTTTATAACCTGTTCGAGCCCATTCTAGACGAAGATTTGTTACCAGCAGAACTTGTTAACGTCCTTAGAGCCTATTTAAAAAATCCAGCAGCCTCCTCGAATGGCTACCAACCCCTTGTTGACATACTAAAAAGTTTCGATGAGCAACCTCCGGCGGGCACTCCATTAGTCGAATTAGCAGAGGGAACATCATTCGCCTTAAAAAACCTTCGCTTCATCAAAGGGAAACTTCGCCGAACACGTTACATTTGCAAAGAATTAAATTCAGGTCGAAACTACTTAGTGGCAAAGAATGCGTACGTGTTACCAATTGAAATTTCTTAAAGTACTTCTGCCTCTTCTACTTGCGGCCTTCATCGGACATGCTCAAAACTCCATCTTATCAAGCGGACGTTGGATCAAAGTAGGTATTACTCAATCCGGCATCTATCAAATTACCCCAGCATGGCTTGCTAAATTCAATCTAAAAGCCTCTCAATTAGGAGTATATGGTCACGAAATAGGTGAATTACCTCAGGCAAACGCATCTGCTCGACCTATAGATTTACAGCCCATACCTTTCTTGAAACAAGGTGATGCCGTTGTTTTTTGGGCGGAAAAATTCACTCATCACTATAGTGATACGGCCTTCTATTTTATCCGTTTAGATGATCCGGCACCAAAGCTTATCTCAGAATCAAACAATGGCACCAATTCATCGACATCAGGTCCGGCATTAGATTATGCCTTAAGTCGATTTCACTACGAACCTGAAACCTATAATCTATTGCAATCAGGTAGAGAATGGTTAGGTGATGGATTTTTTGGTAATGTAAATCGAAGCATTCAATATCCTTTATCAGACTATAAATCGGGAATACCTAGCTTACTCTCTGGAAGGTTAGCTTCCTCCTCCGTTGCACCTGGAACCTTCACTTTTAGTATTCCTGGCAATACGCTTTCCCCTATTATTTTTCCTGCCATTACTGGCGATCGGTATGATCAAAAAGCTTATCTAAGTGATTTCGCCGCGAGGGTATACCCAGTAATAAAAGACCAAAGCTGGTCGTGGAATTTAGCCTATGCTAATACCACGGGCTCTGGATATATCGATTTCATCGATTTAGAATACCCTAGAAAGTTAAATGCTCTGAATGAGAACCCACACTATTATCTACCTAATAAGACGGACTCTTCCTTTACTATTAGTATTTTAAATAAACAAACCAACCACCAGATTTGGCTAAAAAGAAAAGGTAATAGCTGGCAAAAACTGATCTCTTTATCTCTCCCTAAAGTAGCACCAGGCGCCGAATTGCTGATTTTCGACCCAGCCAAGGCAGTGGATCCGATCACGCTGGATCTCATTCCAAATCAAAATGTTAGAGCAGATGAATCTGCCGATTTGCTTCTTATAGCTAGCCAATCCATTTTACCTGTCGCTACACTTTTCGCACGTTACCGGAGTTCAAAAGGAATAAAAGCTAAAGCCTACTCCACCCAAGAGATTTATAACGAATTCTCTGCAGGCAAAGTGGACGTAACTGCCATAAGAGATTTTATACGCCTTAAAAAACCACGCTATGTACTACTAATGGGTGATGCTTCCGTTGATTACAAAGGAATCAATAAGGTGGCTACGGCTACTGAGCGCCTGAATTATGTACCTAGTTATGAAAGTAGAGAGTCTTTGCAGCCGCTACAGACTTATGTGTCAGATGACTATTTTGGCCTATTGGATGTAGATCAGGGGGAATGGTTAGAGGGAAATGAGGCAAAAAATGAGCTTTTATCCGTAGGCATAGGCCGGATTCCTGTGAGATCCTTTGAGGAAGCAACGATGCTCGTGAATAAAATAATCAGCTACGAAAGGCAAAACTTAACACATCCTTACCGTTTCGCTTGGTTAGCAGATGATGGGGATTCAAATCTGCATGTTCAAGATGCAGAAGATTTTGCAGCCTACATTCCAGAGGCATTTCAAGTACAAAAAACTTATATCGATCAATTCCCACAAGAAACAGCAAATGGGATTTATACTTCAGCAGCTGGTAAAAAAGCTAGTCTCGACTTATTTAATTACGAAGCAGATTTTATCCATTTCTTAGGCCATGGTTCAGAGTCTGCCTGGACGGATGAAAAAGTGATCACCAATAATGAGTTACAAACGTTGAAAAACAGCCGAAACCTTCCCTTATTGTTGACCGCTACGTGTCAATTTGGGCGATTTGATGATCCCAATCAGCTTTCGGGTGCGGAGGTCAGTCTTTTGTCAAACCAAGGGGGAGCTATCGGACTTATTTCAACGACAAGACCCGTATTTCAGAGTAGTAATTATCTGTTTGGCCAGGCATTTTATAGAAATTTAACTAAACATCTAAATAATAAAGACTACAGATTAGGAGATTTATATCGAGATGCGAAGAATGAGAGCCAATCTGGCGTAATTAACCGAAATATTACCCTTTTGGGAGATCCCTCCTCAACCCTTCCTTGGAGCCAACAAACGCTTAGTATCCGTATTGATACCTTATCAAACGGGGTAATTCAAGGACAAACAACCCCCAATATAACGGGGGAGATTCAAGTCTATTATTTTGGAGAAGATCAAAAAAAGCAGACGCTGGGAACTAAAACAGACAAATTCAACTATGTCATTGCCGGCAACCTAGAAGGAAAAAGCGTTGCTACTGTGCAAAATGGCAAATTTACTCTCGCTAATCTTCCTGCCTACCGGTTGAAATGGCGTGCTAATTCAAGTGATGGAACTACCTATGGCGGAGGAATGAAAAGTGTATTAAAACCTAGTGGGGAAACCAAAGAATCAAATGCCCCCATTATAGAAGCTACCTTACTGAATGAGG
>CAILUB010000222.1 GCA_903837305.1 uncultured Cytophagaceae bacterium | reverse complement strand
TAAGCAGACGTCGTCCCCGTAATCGCATTCGTTAATTCATCTAAATTATAACCGATCGCCATTTTCGCAGCGATCTTCGCAATCGGATATCCGGTTGCTTTAGAGGCCAAAGCCGAAGAGCGAGACACCCGTGGGTTAATCTCGATCGCGATAATTTCATCTGTTTCCGGATTCAACGAGAACTGAACGTTACATCCACCTGCAAACTGACCAATGGCATTCATCATGTTGATGGCCATGTCACGCATGCGTTGGTAGATTGTATCTGGAAGCGTCATCGCTGGCGCTACCGTGATCGAATCACCCGTGTGAATACCCATCGGATCGAAGTTTTCGATCGAACAGATAATGATTACGTTGCCTAAATTATCGCGCAAAAGTTCTAATTCATATTCTTGCCAGCCCATGATGGATTGCTCCACTAACACCTCGTGTGTAGGTGATGCGTGCAAACCTTTGTTCAAGGCTGCATCAAAATCTTTAGGATCATGCACGAAACCACCACCCGTTCCACCTAAGGTAAACGATGGACGAATCACTAAAGGGAAACCAGTCTCTTGTGCAATCTCTTTTCCTTCCAGGAACGAACGAGCCGTACGTCCTTTACAAACGCCTACTCCGATTTCGATCATCTTCAAACGGAATTTCTCGCGATCTTCTGTCGTCTCGATGGCTTTAATATCTACACCGATGATTCGAACTCCATATTTTTCCCAAATCCCAGCCGCATCACAGTCAATCGCCAAGTTCAAGGCTGTTTGACCTCCCATGGTAGGCAAAACAGCATCTATTTTATGCTTTTCTAAAATGTGAATGATCGACGCTTTCTCTAAGGGCTTCAAATACACGTGATCCGCGTTCATCGGATCGGTCATAATCGTCGCAGGATTGGAGTTAATCAAGATCACCTCGATGCCTTCTTCTCTCAGGGAACGAGCGGCTTGGGAACCAGAGTAGTCGAATTCACAAGCTTGACCGATCACAATAGGACCAGAACCAATAATGAGGACGGATTTAATCGAGGAATCTTTAGGCACAGGGGGTATAAATTAAAAGCTGAATGTATAGGTATTTTTGGATGCTTTTGGTTAAGCTCCAAAATTGTGCAAAGTTAGCGTTTTAGGGTCGATTTGCAAAATAAAAAAGAGACTTTTGTGTAGGTGAGGCGGAACCCAAAAATTCCCTTATTTTTGACAACAAATTGTAGAAATCGTGATAAAAATACTCGTTGCTTTTGATGAAAACCGGGTCATTGGAAAAAACAATGAACTGATTTGGCATTTGCCTGCGGATCTGAAAAGATTCAAGGCTTTAACCACGGGTCACGTGATCATCATGGGGCGTAAAACCTACGATTCCATTGGAAAGCCACTTCCTAATCGTACGACGATTGTTATTTCGCGTACAGCCGGCTTACAAATTGAAGGCGTCATCTGCACGACTTCCATCGAAGAGGCCATTTTAAAGGCAAAATCGCTCAGCCGCGAAGATATTTTCATCGTGGGTGGAGCTGAAATTTATGCCCTATCTCTAGTGGTGGCTGATCAAATTTTAGTCACTCAACTACACGACATTTTCGAGGGGGATGCCTTTTTCCCAGAAATTTCAGCGGATCAATGGAGCGTAACGGAAAAAGAACGCGGAGTGACGGATGAAAAAAACACCTACCAATACAGCTATTTGACCTACAGCAGAAAATGATACATAAAATCGACTTGAGCGCGGAGGCGATTTCAATCGACCCCTACTACCAATTCCTAAAGGATCCGGTTGCAGGTGGCATTTGTCTGTTTATTGGGACCATCAGAAATAAAAATCAAGGAAAAGACGTCAAGGCTTTGACAATGGAAGCATACCCTCCCATGGCTTTGAAGCAAATCGAATTATTGTGTGATCAAGCGGCCGAAAAATGGCCCATCGAGCGTATCGCATTAGTTCACAGAACGGGTCCTTTGGAAATCGGAGACATTGCCGTACTCATCGGAGTAACCTCGGTACACCGAGCAGAAGCTTTCAAAGCCTGCGAATGGTTGATTGATACATTGAAACAGGAAGTACCTATTTGGAAAAATGAATTCTATGAGGACGGCTCATCGTGGCTAGTTCCCCATCCCTGAAACCATCAGACTGCAGCCACGCATTTCGGAATTGTCAAAGCGGCCTAATACTTTGAATCGGATCCCATCGTCTTCTAAGGAGCCTAAATCCCGTGTTTCGATAAAAGAACAGGAATCAATATTGCCTAAATCAGCCACTTTTATTCCACCCGTTTTATGCGGCTGAGTTACTAAGGCAAACGGATCGCCCACCTCCCGCAAACAAACGCGCATCGTATATGCCGGCGTAAATATCCCCTGAGATTTTGCATAGCCCTGCGAAAACAACTCGGTCATCCCATATTCAGAAGCGATCGAATCCAGTCCCATCTTCTCTTGTAAATAGGCGTGCACCTTATCGCGAATCCACTCCTCGCGGCGACCTTTCATTCCTCCCGTCTCCATCACGATCAAGCGATCCTTGTGCTCTTGTAAAAAAGATAACTCAATACCCGAATCCACTAAATCCAACAAACCAAAGGTCACTCCCATCAACCAGACTTTTTTGTCTGTCGCCAAGGCTTTCTGCAAAGCTTGCACTAGTTCCTCATACTGATTCAAGTAAAAACCAGACAAAACAGAGCCCGACGACTTGATGAAATGATCCATCATGAAGACCAGGGAAGAAGTAGAGCGCTCTAAATACGAGGGCAACAAGGCAAAAATATGGTAATCGCTGAGTGAGCCATACTCGCGCTCAAAAGCAATTTTCGAAATTTCTTGATAGAACCCGGGATCGCAAACGGGGTGTTTGGAGGGGATTTGACCTGTTGTTCCAGAGCTTTCGAAAGAAAATAAAACGGGCTGAGAACCAGTTAAAACTTGGTGATTTTTAAATAATTCAATCGGTAAAAAAGGGATCTGTGTCCAGTGTGTCACCTCTTCTGGTGAAACACCTGACATTTGCATATACTGCTGATAAAGTGGATTATAAGCAGCCTGAAAACGAAACACGTCCAAAGCAAGCGCGTCAAAATCAGCTGCCTGCATGTGCAAGACCCGCCTTTTTAAACTTTCCCTTTCCTGTGCGATCGTTTGATCCATTTGATTTTACTTGATGTAGCGCAAAATTAACGCAAATCATTAACTTTACTGTCGAAATTCGAATGAATCAATGCGAAAATTAGCCGGAGTTGTAGTGATTATTTTAGTGAGTCTGGGAGCTTGTATACAAGAACCTAGCTTTAGCTCTACGCCTGCAATTTCATTTAAGTCCATTCAGAAGATTACAAAAACGAGTAATGATGGTTTTGGCGGAACCACAAAAATCGACTCGGTCATCATGAGTATTAATTTTCAAGATGCTGAAGGTGATTTAGGATTAACAGAATCTCAACTAAAATCCGACGTTAAATACAAGGATTTTCGCAATTTCGAAGTAGCGGTTCTACTACAGAAGAATGGAGTCTTTATTCCCATCACATTTACTCCTGCACTAGGTGGTTTGATGAATTTCAACTTTAAGCCGAATCAAAAATCGGGACCTATTGAAGGCAGCATAGACTATTCTACACAATTTGTCTATGCCTTTTATAAGGGTTATAGCCCACAGTTTACAGCGAAGAACGATACCTTGAAGTTCAAAATTTTCATCAGAGATAACGCATTCAATCAAAGTAACACGATTGAAACAGACCCGATCATCATCTTTAAGGATTAGAGACTTTTAAGTTTTTTGTAGATTTCTGACTGCAAACGGTACGTAAACATCCGTTGATCCCGTTCATCTAATTGAATGTCTAAAATTTCCTGATCAGAAAAAATCAAACCTAGGGTTTTGGTAAAGTTCTCAATTAATTTAGCTCTGAACTGTCTTTGAGATTCAGGAGAACTTTTGTGCTTTCCAAAAAAAGCAATGATTTGATGTCCATTCACAAATCCTTGATCGTAATTCAAGATCAAAAAATCTAAAAATAACCGCTCATTTGCTCCCAGCATTAATCGAATCGACTTATTTAGCTTGTTCAGTTGGTATCGATTGTAAACAATGAAAATAAAAATAAGTAACAAGACTCCTATAGTGATTCCACCCAAAATCGAAAACTTTTCAACCCAGGTCCCTTCATCCAATGTACCAATATATTCCGATTCATTTAATAAAGTTTGCACGGAAGCTACCGTATATCCAGGCTCATCTAGGGAAGCTTTTACTAAATTATTCGACCAAATAAGGGAATCTCCACTCACATGCATATAAGATTCTGATTCATCCCCCTGTTGCGCATTTAGGTAAATACGGTGAGGATTTTTCCATTGGTAGACCTTGTAATTATCCTCCACATCAATGAAAAACATGGTATCATAGGCAAATTCTTTGTTCGGTTTATCAGAGATAATGAAATACCGGCCATTAAATACGAAGGGTTTGGTTTCCTTGGAGTCAAGAAAATTCAAAACCATTGGTAACTTAATTTCTCCGGTTCGAGTGAATTTTTGGTTGAAAAAATCATATTCATAAATGCCATAATCACGATTAAAAGCGGTCTTCTTTTCTGTATCGTTCATATTTACAGTACTCAAAAGAACAAATCGATCTTTTTTTGATGAATAGCCTGCCATTCCATCGAATATTGACTCAGGCACCTCTCCTTCCGCGGCAATACTTAACCATTCTTTGGCAATGAAATCATATTTAGTAATGATATTCGTTGATCTCCAAAAGCCGTAGCCACCAAAGGAATACATATCCTCTCCCCGCATAAACACACTACTCTTACAATTAGCTCCGCGAAAAAAGGTCTGATCTATACGCTTTAAGGTCCAATTAGATTTATCTAACAGATATACTTGTCCAGTACAATGAATCGTTAAATAGTAGGTAGAAGTTTGATTAATCCGGAATTCATGAATACCCTCAGCAGTAGGAAGAATTTCACGAAAATCCGCATTTTCTGACTTAACGGTATCTAATTTCACCCAACCTGTGGCCTGATTAAACCGATCAATTTCACGCGTAATAAGGTTTAAGCGCAAATAATTTACAGAATGATCCTCCTGCCATTTAATATACTGTCCAAGCCCATGGTAAGCGATTTGGATAAACAAGAAGAGGAACAGACTCGCTTTTTTTAACATGGAATTGTGGTTGCGTCCCCAAAAATAACTAATTTTGTAAATTAACAAGGTTATTTAGCATTCAACGCATGACATTACACAGAGAAGGACGGACCCTATTATTCACTTCATTACTCATCGTATTAGGTATTAATGGCCTGGTTGCTTATTACTTCCCTGAAAATGTTTATTTAAGAGAGGCTATCGTTGTCATCACCTCCTTATTTTACCTGATTATCTTACAATTTTTCCGTGTTCCTAAGCGTCACACCGAGCTGAATCCTAAACATATCATCGCTCCAGCAGATGGCAAAGTAGTCGTGATCGAAGAAACAGTCGAAACAGAATATTTCAAAGGTCCACGCCGCCAGGTTTCGATCTTTATGTCACCTATCAATGTGCACATTAACTTCAATCCGATCTCTGGAATTGTATCTTATTTCAAATACCATCCAGGCAAGTTCTTAGTCGCTTGGCATCCTAAATCGAGTACCGAAAACGAGCGTACAACCTACGTAGTAAAGCATGAAAATGGAACGGAAGTTCTATTCCGACAGATCGCGGGTGCATTAGCGAAACGTATTTGTTGGTATGCGAAAGAAGGGGATTCGGTCGTGCAAGGGACGGAATTTGGCTTTATCAAATTCGGTAGCCGTATCGATATCTACTTGCCTTTAGACGCAGAAATCTGTGTAAACATCGACGACAAACCGGTAGGTGGCGAAACGGTGATTGCAAAATTAGCCTAAGACCACGTAGTCCAAGACTCCTCGATTAATCCAATTATCTTTTCAAGACCTTGCTGATCCACTTCAGAAAAGTCTGCTAATTGATCTGAATCTAGATCAAAAACGAGTACGACTTCGCCATTCACGATCGCAGGTAAAACAATTTCTGATTTCGACGCTGAGGCGCAGGCAATATGCCCAGGAAATGCCTCCACATCTGGCACTAAAACCGTTTCTTTTGTGGTATACGCATGTCCACAAACTCCCTTATGGAATGGAATTCGGGTGCAAGCCACTGGACCTTGGAATGGCCCGAGTACTAATTGATTCTCTTTCGTTAAGTAGAAACCCACCCAGAAAAAGCCAAACACCTCGTGCACCGCTGCTGCGATATTGGCTAAATTCGCATATTTGTCAGTTTCGCCTGGTAGGAGCGATTGAATTTGGGGAAACAGGGCTGCGTATTTTTCTGCGCGGGTTCCGTCTATTTTTACTAAATCCTCTGCCATATTATGCGAAATAACGTTGTAACCAAGTGGTATTTGCGGCTTGCAACCAGCCTGCGCGGTAAGTGCCTAAGGATTCCGTTTGGAGTGGAATAATCTGAGCGGTTGGAGCTAATAAGGGATTATTTTTTAATGCTGTCAGAGGGATCAATGTAAGTTCTTCGCCCTCCACCACTGCAGTGCTGCGATCGAAGAAATCGATTCCTAGATTTGCTCCCATCTCCTTAAACCATCGCGTAGACGCATCGATGGAACAGCCGGAGGCCGCATTCACGGTTTCGTCCACCGCAATGACGATCACTTGTTGAAAGCGAATCTCAAAAGACGCATTCAATCCAGCTCCGTGCGCCGCCCATTGGGTTAAGGCTGGGGCTAGGTATTGTTGAATCGCTTGGATTTCCGAGACAGTAAATTTACGGTTCGCCTGGTAGACCCATACGCGGGAATCATCGGGCATTTCTTCGATGGGTAAATACATAATATTACATGGATTGCTGCACTAACTCAGCTAAATCTACTACTTGGATGTGTTTTTCTTTGCCTACTTTATTCAAGCCGTCTTGGACCATAACCATGCAGAATGGGCACGCTAAGGCCACTTTGCTCACTCCGGAATCGACCATTTCTTGGACTCTTTTCACCTGCACGTCTTCTCCGCCCGTTTCCGGTTCTTTGAATACTTGTGCGCCGCCCGCTCCACAGCAAAGACCCTTTGTTCTACAGCTTTTCAGCTCGACTAAATCCTTTTTTAATCCTGAAATGATCTCCCGAGGTGCTTCATAAATCCCATTTGCCCTTCCTAAATAGCAGGAATCATGGTAGGCCACTTGTTCTAAAGACGAGCCATCGGAGGCCTTCACTTTGCCTGAGTTGATTAATTCTGCCAAAAGCTGGCTGTGGTGGATCACCTCATAATTTCCACCTAAGGTAGGGTATTCATTCTTTAACGTATTAAAACAATGCGGGCATGCCGTCACTATTTTCTTCACTGCATAGAGGTTTAATACCTCGATGTTAGACATGGCCTGCATTTGGAATAAAAACTCATTCCCTGCGCGACGAGCTGGATCCCCAGTACACGATTCTTCTGTCCCTAAAACGGCGAAACTGATACCTACCTTTTGCAAAATCTCTGCAAAAGCTCTCGTCACTTTCTTATGGCGGTCATCAAAAGAACCCGCGCATCCTACCCAAAAAAGAAATTCCGGCTGCTCCCCCGCTGCGGCGAACTCAGCCATCGTTTTTATCGTCTCCATTATTTCTTCTGTTGCTCGCGCATTTGGGTCACCGTTAATCGACTTCCATCTTCACTCCAGCCTGGAGGCCCGAAAACATACCCTAAAACACCTTTCATGCTTTTGGCATTGGCCACATCTTTAATCATCTGTACCCATTCATAAAAGGCAATTTTTGCTGGATTATAACTCTCTATCTGTTTCGTCAATCCATAAGAAGGCCGCTGATTTTCTGTAACAAAGGAGCCGAACATCCGATCCCAAATAATCAACACCCCCGCGTAATTCGTATCTAGATAATCTAAATCAGTCCCGTGGTGCACGCGGTGGTGCGACGGCGTATTCAAGATGTATTCAAACCAACGCGGCATCTTGTTAATCAATTCCGTGTGAATCCAGTATTGGTACAGTAGACTGGTTTGTTGGAAGAACATCACGATAAATGGATGCACACCTATCAAAGGCAACCAAAGCCAAAAGACAAAACCACCGGATAGATTTCCCGTCCACGTTTGACGCAAGGCCGCCGCTAAATTATACTTAGGGGACGAATGATGTACCATGTGAGAGGCCCAGTAAAAACGAATCACATGTGAGATGCGGTGCACCCAATAATAGGTTAAATCCTCTCCGAAGAAAGCCAATACCCACACAGGCCAGGTTTGGCCTAAATCAAATAATTTCCAGTTATTGTAGACATAAAATGAGGCTCCAAAAGTAATCGCCTTCGTCACAAATCCGATCCCTAAATTACCTAAACCTAAACCAATTGAAGTCATCGAATCCTTCGCCTCCACGTAATCACGGTGCGTTTTATATAGGATATATGACTCAAGTAGGACCGTGAAAAGGAAAAATGGAACAGCGTATAAAATTAAAGTAGGACCCATCTTAGTTTAGTTTAACCACATCGCGTAAGAAAGCCTCTGACGATGCAATTGGTTTATCCGTTAATTTACCCAGCAGGTTCGACGTTATTACGTGATTCCCTGAATTAGGAAATGCCTCTGACTTTTTTAAACCCGCTGGCGTACCTAATTGTTCAAACATCACTTTCATCGCATCTACCGAAACCACGTTGTCTTGGTGCTCCTCGTCTTTGTAATAATAGCCCATGAAAACGGGGATTTTTACTTTTTCAAAGACTTCTTTCGTCATCGCATGCGTCAACAAATTTTGAACGGCCACCACGCCCTCCAGTCTATAATGCAAACTCCAATTCTCCGCGTGACCTGGCGCCATCACCGGAATATCCCGGTAATCACTACCCGTTATCAGATGGGCCATTTGCAATCCCCACGGATTATCTAATAAAGTCGCATTCGGGTCTTTAATCGCGATGCAAGGACCGTAGAGCATCAAAGCCTTTATTTCTGGATGGTTAGCCGCTAAAACTAGCGACATCGCACCACCGAAAGACGTACCTAAAACAACTACCTCATCACCTAATTTCTTCGCGATCGCATAGTAGTTTTCAACGCTTTGGTAATAGTCATCCGCCGTCACCGTGGCATAGGTTGAGTCCGAATCTGGCACCCCATGACCCGCCACACGAGCAAGCAATAAGTTCGCACCGAATTTCTTCGCCACCTCGCGGTGCAAAGGATCACCTTCCATAGGTGATGCAGAAAATCCATGCACGTACATAAATACGATCTTAGTCTTTTTAGGCTGAGTTGAATCTGCCCAAATAATTCGCGCCTCATTCCCCGGCTTCAACACCGTATTCGATTCTTTAGCCGCGATGTAGGCATCGATTTGACTAACCGAATCCGGGATATCCGTCCAGCTCGCGCTAGGCGTGAGTACAGGCGTCTCCGGTTTAGGGCCTACAAAATAGGCGCCTATTAATAAAATTAAAACAACCAGTATTTTCTTCATAGCTTATTCTTTTGCCCAATTCAAACGATCGGCAGGGTTAAATTTCCACGGACTTTGGTTCGTCTCTACATTTGCAAACATGGCATTCCAGGCACCCGGCGCATCCGAAAGCTCCATGATCTGGAAGCGACGCATCTCTAAGATGATACTCAGCGGAGAAAGCTCCATCGGACATGCTTCCACGCAAGCCTGACAAGACGTACAGGCGCGTAACTCTTCGGCAGAAATTCTGTCGAATAATGATTTCCCATCGTCCACAAAAGCCCCTTTATTCGCCTTCAAAATACCCCCCACTTCCTCTAATCGATCCCGGGTATCCATCATAATTTTACGTGGTGACAAGGCGCGACCAGTTTGGTTCGCAGGGCATTGCTCCGTGCAACGACCACATTCCGTGCAAGAATACGCATCTAAGGCGTTCTTCCAGGTTAAGTCCATCACGTCTTTAGCACCAAACTTCGCGTTCGTTATTGGCTGCTCTTCTACTGGTTGACCCAGCATCAATTTGACCTCATGCGTTACCGCTGGCATCGCAGACATCTTCGCAGACGATTCTAGACTAGAGAAATACGCCGATGGAAAAGCAAAAAAGATGTGTAAGTGTTTTGAATAGGTAACGTATAAAGCAAAGGACAAAATTCCGATGATGTGAAACCACCAAGCGGCGCGCTCAAGCAAGATTAAAGCGGAAGTCGAAAGCTGCGCAAAAATGCTAATTAACTGACCAGAAATCACAAATGACCCTACTGGTCGGTAATGTTCCACCCCGCGCGTTTGCAACACCGCATCCGCTCCATTCATCGTCCACAAGGCTAGCATTAAAATAACCTCAATCAGTAATATTTGATACGCATCCTTAACGGGGAAACCGGCTAATTCTGTATGATTAGCGGCTTGTAAACGACCGGTGCGAAATACCCCACGACGCAGAAAAAAGAACACACATGCCACGAAAACGCCACCCGCCAAGATCTCGAAAAAGTTCATCAATCCGGGGTAAAGTGAACCTAAAAACGGCGCAAAAAGGCGATGTGAACCTATAATTCCGTCTAAGATGATTTCGAGAATCTCGATATTAATGAGTACAAATCCGATGTAGAGCAGGAAGTGAAAAAAGCCGACGATCGGCTTGGAAAACATTTTCTTTTGACCGAAGGCCAAAAGTGCCATACGTTTAAAACGTTCAGACGGATGGTCCGATAATTCCACCGGACGAGCTAAGCGAATCGTCTGTATGATAAGCGAAAATCGCTGAAAAATCAGGTAAGACATACCCCCTAAAAGGGCGATAAATAGTATCTGAGGCAAATAGTTCATCGTTGATGTAGAAAGTACATAAATGTAAAAAATTTCTACGATAATTCCTTTTTCAAAAAGCGTCCCGTGTGACTATTTTTCTCCTTCGCAATTTGCTCCGGCGTTCCACTGGCTAGCAATTGACCTCCAGCATTCCCGCCTTCAGGACCCATATCAATCAGGTAATCAGCCACTTTGATCACGTCCATATTATGTTCGATGATCAAAACCGTATTTCCTTTATCGACTAATTTCTGTAACACATCTAATAACAGGCGCACATCTTGAAAGTGCAATCCAGTGGTAGGCTCATCTAAGACGTATAAAGTTTTGCCTGTATCTTTTTTCGAGAGCTCTTCAGCTAGTTTTACGCGTTGCGCCTCACCTCCAGAAAGGGTGGTCGCGTGTTGTCCTAAAGTGATATAGCCTAAACCTACTTCAGCTAAGGTCTGCACACGGCGGAAAATACGCGGTTGGTTCTCGAAGAATTCCAAAGCCTGCTCCACCGTCATATCGAGCACATCCGAAATTGATTTTCCTTTGAAGCGTACTTCTAAGGTCTCCCGATTAAATCGCTTTCCTTTACAAGTCTCACATTCCACTAACACATCTGGCAAGAACTCCATCTCAATCTTCTTGCGACCCGCTCCCTCACAACCTTCACAACGGCCACCTTTCACATTGAAACTAAATCGTCCCGCCTTGTATCCGCGAATCTTCGATTCTGGCAATTCGCAATACAGCGTTCGAATGTCGCTGTACATATTCGTATAGGTGGCTGGATTAGAACGAGGGGTGCGGCCGATGGGACTTTGGTCCACCTCGATTACCTTATCGATATTTTCTAAACCCGTAATTGCTTTGTGTGGCATCGCATCTCGCTTCGTGCGATCGAAATGCTGCTTCAATTTCAATACCAAGGTATCGTGAATCAAGGTCGATTTCCCGGAACCTGAAACCCCCGTGACAACGGTAAAGGTACCTAAAGGCAATTTCACCGACACGTTCTTTAGGTTATTCCCCGTCGCTCCTTTCAACTCGATACTCAGACCATTGCCTTTGCGACGCACAGCTGGCACCGCAATCTCTAACGCCCCATTCAAGTATGCCGCCGTGGGCGTTTTTAATTTTAAAAACTCGGCTGGGGTACCTGAACCCACCACATTTCCTCCGTGACGCCCAGCGCCCGGACCGATGTCTAAAATATAATCTGACTCCAGCATCATATCCTTGTCGTGTTCCACGACTAGCACCGAATTACCTAAGTCCCTTAAATCCTTTAAGGCTTGGATCAATTTCTCATTATCGCGCTGGTGCAAACCGATACTCGGCTCATCCATAATGTATAAAACACCCACGAGTTGGGTTCCTATCTGCGTCGCTAAACGAATCCGCTGCGCCTCTCCACCAGAAAGACTTTTCATCGGTCGATCGAGTGTCAAATAGGTCAAGCCGATTTGGGTCAAAAAGCCCACGCGTTTTCTGATTTCTTTCAAGACCTCCACCCCGATCTGCTGCTGGCGATCGCTCATCCGTGTTTCCACGTCAGCGAACCAGGCCTCCAGTTCAGTGATATCCATTTGGGCTAATTGCCCAATGTGTTTATCCGCTATGCGAAAGTGCAAGGATTCTTTCTTCAAGCGATAGCCCTCGCATTCTGGACATTTTTTGATAATCATGAAATCCTTTAACCAGTCTTGGGTCTTTTCAGAACCTGACTCTTGCTGGCGTTTCAGGAAGTTCACGATACCATCGTATTTCGTATTCCATTCGGTTCCCTCGTATTTCTTAGACGGCACCGCAACCGGCGCGTCAGAGCCATATAACATCAATTCCACTGCCTCAGCTGGAAATTTAGCGATGGGCGTAGAAAGCCCCACTTTAAAGGGCTTTAAGAGTACTTCTAATTGCTTGAATATCCAAAGCTCCCGGTATTCCCCGATGGGCGCAATCGCCCCGCGAATAATACTTAAAGAACGATCTGGAATGACCGAATCTTCTGTAATTTCTTCTACTACACCTAGTCCATTGCAACAAGGGCAAGCGCCATAAGGGCTATTGAACGAAAAGGTATTCGGTGCAGGTTCGTCATAGGACAAACCAGTCGCCGGATCCATTAAAGTCTGGGAGAAGTAATGTAATTTATTCTTGGCATCTAGAACGTAGACTTGCCCTTTGCCTTGGTTCATCGCCGTTTGCAGGCTTTGGGATAAACGCAAGCGTTCGTCCTCTGCCACCACTAATCGATCCACTACTATTTCGATATCGTGTACTTTAAAACGATCGACCTGCATCTTCGGTTCGATGTCCATGATTTCACCGTCGATTCGAACCTTCGTATATCCCCACTTCGCGATTTGTACGAACAACTCACGGTAATGTCCTTTGCGGCCTTTGACTAAGGGCGCGAGTAAAACGACTTTACCTTTGTTGAATTGGGTTAATAAGGTCTCGATGATTTGGTCGACGGATTGCTTGACCATTTTCTCGCCTGAAAGGTAAGAGAAAGCCTCTCCGGCACGGGCATAGAGTAGACGCAGAAAATCATAGATTTCGGTGGTCGTTCCTACCGTGGAGCGCGGGTTTTTAGAGGTGGTCTTTTGCTCGATGGAGATCACCGGCGAAAGCCCTTCGATCTTGTCTACGTCCGGACGTTCCATATTTCCGAGGAAAGAACGAGCATAGGCGGAGAAGGATTCCATGTAGCGCCTTTGGCCCTCTGCATAAATGGTATCAAAGGCTAAAGACGATTTTCCCGAACCCGAAATACCCGTCACCACCACGAGCTGATTGCGCGGAATGGAAACGTCAATATTCTTTAAATTATGCTCACGTGCACCCAGCACTTGAATGTGGGAAAATCCGGTAGAATCTGACGCTTTTGAAGCCATAGGTTGGGAATCGATCGATCCACAAAGGTACAAAAAAAGAGGCTCCACTTAAAGGGGCAGACTCAAACTAATTTTAATTGCGACAAATGTTCTTGCACAGTTGAGAGAAAAAATGCTAAGTCCTGTAATGTAATTTGAAAATCTGGTGTCTATTTTTTCAAACTGAGTACTCGAAGTAAAATAATAAATGAATGATTTCGTTAATTGAAAAAATTTACTGCTTTTAAAAAATAATTTAATCGCAATGGACCGCTCCATTATTTTATTTTAAAAAGGAGTATTAAACTTGTAGATTTGTCTATAAATTTAACCAATGAGAGCACTCTTCATTTTTTCTCTATTCCTGTTAAGTGCCTGCGCGAGCAATCAGACACCTTATGTGTTGTCTACTCGTTGGAAGGATGCCCCTCAACCTGCTCCAGCTGATTATGCAGATCCTGCTTCTTGGTCAGCCTTGCCTTCTCGCTTTGACGCGGCAGATTTAGTCCCGCGCAAGTCCTTTTTGAAAGATAATCAGGCTGAATCTAAAGCCGATGTCTTCTTTATTCACCCCACCATATTTACGTATAAACCAGAAAACGAATACGTTTGGAATGCTTCTATGACAGATGCAGCGTTAAATATGCGCACAGATAGTTCAACTATCTTAAATCAGGCCACTGCGTTTAATGCAGCAGGACGTGTTTTTGCACCACGCTATCGTCAGGCACATTACCAAGCTTTTGTTACTGAATACAAAGAGGACAAAGCAGCTGCGTTAGATGTTGCATATTCAGATGTGAAAAGAGCTTTTGAGTATTATTTAGCCAAAGAAAACAAGGGTCGCCCGATCATAATTGCAGGTCACAGCCAAGGTACGGTTCACGCGACTAGATTATTAAAGGAATACTTTGATGGAAAAGAATTAGGCAAGCAACTCGTAGCTGCTTACATCATTGGAATTGCGACTCCTAAAAATACATTTAACCAAATACCGGTTTGCACAAGCCCTAGTCAAACAGGTTGCTTTATTGCTTATACCACTTTTTTACAAGGTTATTTACCGCCTTGGCATCCTGGCACGGTGACGGAATTGGCTTCGGTGAATCCATTAACCTGGTCTACAGATGAGGGTTTTGCCTCCAAAGAGAAGAACATAGGAGGGGTGTCCTATGGATTTAAATACGTAAAAGAATTTGCGGATGCGCAAAACCATTTAGGTGTCTTGTGGACAAACACACCCTATGTCCCAGGTCGTTCTTTTGTCAAATTGAAAAACTGGCACAAGGCGGACATCAATTTATACTACCAAAATATTAGAGAAAACGCTGTATTGCGTGTTAACACGTTCCTCAGCCAAAAATAAGCTTATGCCTAACTGCCTTGTAATCATGGCGGGCGGAATCGGAACCCGATTTTGGCCCATCTCCAGAAGTAATTATCCGAAACAATTCCACGACGTTTTAGGCGTGGGAAAAACCATGCTACAACAAACGGCAGAACGTTTTGATGGAATTGTTGCCAAAGAAAATATCTATGTCGTTACCAGTGAAGAATTCGCAGGTATCGTTCAAGAACAACTCCCTTTTCTTAGCCCAGATCAAATTTTAAAAGAACCCCAGCGTAAAAATACGGCTCCTTGTATCGCCTATGCGGCCTATAAGATTAGCAAAAAGCACCCAAAAGCAAAGCTAATTGTTGCTCCAGCCGATCATGTGATCTTAAAAGAGGAGGCATTTAAAGCCCGGATTAACGAAGCCATTGAAGTGGCTAAAAATGAACCGGTGCTAGTGACCTTAGGAATCGTTCCTACTCGCCCTGATACAGGTTATGGCTATATTCAATACCATGACTCAGAAGAAGCGGCAAAAACGGTAAAAACATTTACAGAGAAACCTAACTTAGAATTAGCCGAGGCTTTTTTAGAAAGTGGCGACTATGTATGGAATGCAGGAATTTTCGTTTTCTCCATTCCCACCTTCAAACATGAACTAACCAAACATCTTTCTCGACTTGCTGAGCAATTCGAAGAAGGTAGAGCCTTCTATTATACCGAAGAAGAGCCTGGTTTTATTAAAAAGGTCTATGCCGTTTGTAAGAGCATTTCAATGGACAATGGGGTGATGGAAAAGGCACGCGATGTAAAAGTGATCTTGGCGGATATTGGCTGGTCGGATTTAGGCACGTGGAAATCTTTGCATGAGATCAATGAAAAAGATGATCAATTAAATGCAGTTGATGCGAACGCCATGTTGTATGAAACAAAGGATTGCATCATTAAGGCTCCTAAAGATAAATTAGTTGTGATACACGGCCTATCGAATTACATCGTAGCCGAACACGGAAATGTATTAATGATTTGCCCTAAAGACCAGGAGCAACAAGTAAAGCAATTCGTAGAAGATGCGACAAAGCTAGATACTAGCTTCAGCTAAGATTCAATCATTTCAATTAAGGTATTGAAATCTCCAATCAATTGAATTCTAGCAGGAATAGGTTCAGGAGAGTGCAAGACATTGTATCCTGTCAATAATATTTGGGCATCTGGAAGATGCTTGTCTAATTCTGCCACATAGGCGGGTAATACATCCTGTGAAGGTTCAGTTGTAAATACACTGAAGACATAATCAGGTTGGTGTATTTCGTAGGCCAAACATAATTCATCAAAAGGCAAAGATTGGCCTAAATATACCGCTGAATGCTGGCGAGCGCGGATTAAGTAACTCGCAAATAACAATCCAATTTCGTGCATCTCCCCTTCTGGCAAATACAATAAAAATTTCTTTGCATTCGCTTTCGGTTTTGCCATTTGAGAATCGATGGCTGCAATAATTTTTTGACGAATCAAGTGCGTGATGAAGTGCTCCTGAGCTGGTCCAACCGAACCAGAAAGCCATAAAGTGCCTAAACGCGTCAAAAATGGATAAATAACCCGAAGCATAAAGTTTTCAAAACCATACGCATCAGTAATAGACTTCGCTAACTCTTGAAAACGGTACTCATCCAAGTCCATCATCGCCACGGTAATGGCTTGAATGTGTTCTGGATAATCTAAATCACCACCGGAAAGCTGAAGAATTTTCTCGGAAATTTCGGCTTCGGATAATTCGGCAATCTTGGAAATCTTGATTCCTCCTTTATTTTGAAGGGTCGCAATGTTCAAAATTCGCTTTAACTCAACATCAGAATAGGTACGAATCCCTGTCTCCGTACGGACAGGAGTAAGTAAGTGATAGCGTTGCTCCCAAATACGAATCGTATGAGCTTTTATACCACTGAAATTCTCTAAATCTTTAATCGAGTAAACGTTCATCCACATGGTAACATCCTAACGTAGAAAATGTTTACGAATTCCATTGAAGAATTAACCAATGTCCTAAAAAGAATAAAAATTGTAAGGCTGCAATAAGTCTAAAAAGGCTTGATTTGGAAGGAAAAGGCGTATTTTGATAGGCCAAATGAAAAAAGAAAGAGACCATCCACCAGGCTAAAAAGTTTTGCGTAGGTACCTGAATTCCGGCCCAAGTCCAAAAATCAAAATGTACAGCAACCGGCTCAATTAAAAAATCCAAGGCTGTCATCAGACCAGCGCCTATCGCCGCTTTGCTGATTTTACCTGCAATATTCCATTCTTCCACCAGGGCACTAGTCGCTAAGACTAGCACCAGCCAATTCAATCCAATAGTGATGGGCACGTTAATCAACTTAAATCCTAAGGTCTTCCCATAACTATAAACCCCAAAAATTTGACCCGTCCTAACTCCCTGCACTTCTAAAAACCAGCCAGCTATGGCCAGAGATACTAAAAAAAGATACGCTTGAAACGAGGGCTTGGGAAAATACACCACGCAGATAAAGGCCGTAAACCATAGTGTCAAAGGCACTAAGGAGGTAAATAAGGCCGCAGTCGCAGGCAAATGCATCCCGATAAGACCGGAAGCATACAAGACTATCAAAAAACGTTTTAGAAATACAGGATTCATATACTAGTTTTCACTACAAATGTAGAAAAATTAACACAAAAAAAGCCCCAGCATTTCTACTGAGGCATTTTGGGCGGATGATGGGATTCGAACCCACTACCCCTGGTACCACAAACCAGTGCTCTAACCGAGTGAGCTACAACCGCCATT
>CAILUB010000221.1 GCA_903837305.1 uncultured Cytophagaceae bacterium | reverse complement strand
GGCAGGTAGCGATTTCGTGTATCATAATGGGTTTAAATTTCGATAGAAATTTTCACTTTCCCGCCTATCAGAACAGCTTATTGATAAAATAAAAAATAACTAAAAAAATAGATAGAAATATTTTTTAACTAAAAATTTAGTTATACATTTGCCTCAACGAAACGCAAAAGATGTGCGGGTCTATCGTGAACGAAATACGTAAAACATGAAAAAATTAACACAAGCAGAGGAACAGGTCATGCAAGTCATTTGGAATTTGTCGGAGGGCGGATTCTTGAAGGACATCATCGAGCTGTTGCCGGAGCCGAAGCCACACTCGAATACGGTGGCGACGCTGTTGAAGATTTTAGTGGAGAAGGATTTTGTTCAAATCTCTAATCCGAATCGAAACAACTTGTATTCCGCAAAAGTCTCGAAACGTGATTATTCGGGCCAACGCATGGCTGGTCTAACGGAATCCTTTTTCGATGGATCTTACACGAATGTGGTATCCTATTTAGTGGACAAAAAGCAGATGTCTATCGAAGATTTAGAACTCCTATTGCAAAACCTAAAATCCAAAGGCGATGAATAAGACGGAACTATTTATTTACCTGCTGAAATCGATGATTTATTCAGGTATTTTCTTTGGCTATTATACGCTATTCTTGAAGAATACGATTTACCATGCCTATAATCGCTATTATTTGTTAGCGGTGATGGCCTTGAGTTTATATTTTCCGATTGTCACTATCACATTTAGTCCAATCTCCGAGGAACAAGTGGCCGCCACACCCGCATTGAAGTATTTTATGTATGGTTCAACTGCTCCCGTTCAGGAAGTCATTATTCCGTGGGAAATAGTGACAATGGGAGCAATCAGTGCCTTATTGATCTGTTATTTAGCCTATTCGGTGATTCGGATTTTCCGATTGAAAGCGAAGAATGCCAAAAAGCAGATGGGCGATTTTACCTTCATCGAAACAGACTTAGAGGAGGCGCCGTTCTCGTTTTTCTCGAACCTTTTTTGGAAAAAATCAATCTCCATGGACGATGAAAATGGTCGAAAAATGCTAAAGCATGAGCTCGTCCATATTCGTCAAAAACACTCCTGGGATCGTCTTTTCTCTCAACTGATTTGTTCTATTTTTTGGATGAACCCTTTCAACTGGATCATTCAAAAAGAATTGCAAAATATTCACGAATTTATAGCTGACCGCGATGCGGTGGGCACAGGAGAGGTGGATACTTTTGCCAAAATGCTCTTACAAACCCATTACGGTAATCATTTTTTAAACCCGAGTCACTCCTTCTATTATTCATCCATTAAACGAAGAATTATTATGTTAACAACCTCCCAAGCCCCTAAATACGCCTACCTGAGAAAGGTGGCCGTATTGCCTTTAATGGCGATTTCTTTGATCTTAATTTCCTTTCAATTAAGTTCCCAAAAACCGAAGCATAAGAAAGGAATGGCCATGCAGTACATGGTCACGATGCGACCAGATTCCACTACATTTTCAGACCCTAAAACGGGTAAAAAGGTATTTACTGTTGCAACGAAAGATATGCCACCTCCGCCGCCACCCGCTGCTGCTCCGGGAGCACCTACACCACCAGTACCTCCTGCT
>CAILUB010000220.1 GCA_903837305.1 uncultured Cytophagaceae bacterium | reverse complement strand
TAGGTCCATGCGATCCAAATCGTTGTTAAGGGGCCTAGCAAAGAATATTCGCGAAAGAAATACTAGCAAATGGAAGATATTACTTGCAGAAAACGATAATTCTAAGTTAATTAGTGTTAAAAATAGTCCTATTGGAGGGCAAAATATGTTATCTGAAACCCAAGATAGCTTGGATGATTTGTTTACCGCGCCTGTGCACCGACCGGCCCCGGCCCAAACTTTACCAAAATTATCCCCAATAATCGTGGATAAGCCTGTGGACAATCCCCCAAAACAAGCCACTGAGGCCCTCAATGTTGGTAACGTTTCTTGGACCGATATTTGCGTCCAGATGAATCGCATGTCCGACCAGTTCCAGCATTGGTCCATGCGGTTGTACATGAATGGTTTGCGGGGCCAAACGCTTGAGCTGTTTGCCGAGACACCGTTCTTCCGGGATGCGTGCCAAAACCGTTTTGGCGAGGACTTGCTAACCGCTTGCAAAAAGCTTAACTATCCTGTTAAGTTTGTAAACATAACTTTGAGGAATAAATGACTCAACTTGATACGCCCACTACAAAGCCCAAACGCAAGAACGTGCTTACTGAAGACGCTATTTGCATAAATCAAATAGCTCCAGCCTTTAGGTTTATGGAAAACTATAAATTATTCTATCCAACCGTTCGTTGGCGCAAGATTGCCAATGAGGCTTACCATAAATCTGTAATTGTAGGTGCTAAGCAAAAGCGTATGGGTAAAAAGCCTGGGTGTGGAGACTATTTATTGACTTGGCAAGGGGGTTGGGGGTGGATAGAGGTAAAATCACCCACAGGAAAACTTTCCCCTCACCAGAAAGAATTTGAGAAAGAATGTTTGGAAACTGGAGGTAAATACTCCTTGGTTCACAATGAAGAAGAGCTATGGGTTGCCTTGAAACAATGGGGAGTATTGAAATGACCAATAAGCTTGCCGGACTACAGCCAGAATTTTTAGAAAAAGTAAATGAGCTATTGGCCAATTGCCAATCCAAACACAATCTTATTATGAGGCCTATTCAAGGCGTCAGGACTATTGAGGAGCAGGCAAAACTTTGGAGGCAAGGTAGGTCCGGTTCAGTTATTAGAACCCAAATTAAAAAACTAAACGACCAAGGGGCAACATATTTGGCATACGTCTTGAATAAAGTTGGCCCACAACCTGGAAATGCAATTGTAACAAATGCGTTGCCGGGAGATAGTTGGCACAATTGGGGGTATGCTTTGGATTGCTATGTAACCCACAATGGAAAACTTGTATTTCAAAATGACGACCCTTTAATGGCTACCATTGGGAAGGCAGGATACGAAACTTATGCCAAGGAAGCAAAAGATATAGGTTTGCGCCCTGGACATTACTTTTCTGGTAAATTTAAAGATAGGCCGCATGTGCAAATGTTTCGCATGGAAGTAACTGCCAAATACACGTTACAGCAAATTAACGATCATTTTGCTCGTCTTTAAGTTCGTTTATCTTTTGATCTGCGTACCCTTTTACGTTTTGTAGTTCAGCTATTTTCTTTTTTTCCTTTAGATCTTTTTTTAATTCTTCTATTGTTTGATCCGCATGTTTTTTCATGTCTTTTAAGCTCTGTATTTCTTTTTTCTGATTATAAATAATTTGGTTTAAGTGAGGAGTGTGCTTGCAAGAAGCAGCGTATAAATTTTCTTGTTTATACTGGCGGTTGGGCAACTTATACCTTTCCCGCTCTAATTTTATTTTTTCCATAGCGTTAACATGAAAGTTCACGATTTCCTTAGATATAAATTTTAACGCATGGATCAAACAAAGCGACAAACAAAAACTAGACAACAATGCAAATATCGCATGAACTAAAGTTGGGTCTTTGATAATGTGCGTATGTATAAATTGCGCAAAAAATATGCTTATTATATAAAATGGCACGGATTGAGTTATGTGTTGTGTTTTCTTTGTGCGAGGCTTAGAACGTTTTTTCATGATACAATAATCTTTATTAGTAAATACAAACCTGATAAAACAAGAAATGCAACCCCCAAAATCGTAAATTTTGAAGCTTTGTTTATTTTGTATATAAAATGTTTTTCGGATAATTCATGGTCTTGAATTACAAACCGAAGAAATAAACTATTTAAAATAAATGCACCCGTATGTGATAAAATTGCAGACACAAAAAGCAATAGGCATAATATTTTCCAAGATGTAAGAGTCATTTTTTAATCCTTAAAACGGTATATTGTCGTTCATATCGTCCCATTCTGCCGGAGGTGCTTCGTCTTTAGGGGCAACATTTGCATCTTTTTTGTATTCCGTGTTGGGGTTATCATGTTCTTTTGCTCCAAGAATTAAATATTTTTTGATTTTGTAAAAGACATATCCATTATCTTGGGGGTCTTGGTTTATCTCCATGGCCAATTGGGCGTAAATAAGCTGCTTTTTAACGGCATCGGACGGCTCTTTGTTGTCTGGAGTGGGTAATCCTTCAATCTTGCAGCACCTGCATATAGCGGCCCATTTGCCTTTAGCGGCAGCAACAGCCCCTTCGCTTGGGTGGTCAAAATTTAGGTATTCATATAGGGTTTTGTCTTCATACTCCGGATGGCTAGTAATGCGAAAAGCAATCCTCAGGTAATGTCCTGTCTTTGCTTTGTTTTCCATCCAATCCAAAGCCGAAATGGAAACATTGTACCAACCTTCTTTAATTAACGACATTTAACCGTTCCTTTCTGGCATCAAGTTCTTTTTGAATGATGGTATAATCCCGCCACCCAACATGAGATAAGATAACATCATCAAATGATGTGCCCTGAACTAATCCAAATGCACGCTTAATCATTTTATCTAAATCCTCATCCGAGAACCCAGCATAATTAAAATGTGTTTGGTTTGCTACTGTTTCCATGTCTTTTGTAAAAATCATTTTGCTTTTTCCTTCTTTGTATCTAAAACAAAATAGTGATCTGCAACACGAAAAGCTACATTCTTCATAATGTCACGTGCATCATAGTTTTCTATAATCCCAACAAGAGGATAGCTGTATGATGGAACTATAATTCTTCGGGATTGTGCCCCCAAAAGAACTGCCCCCCTATCAACAAAAGGCTGTATAAATTTATCAAAATTTTCTGTTGACACCTTTTTGTAAGAACTAGGATTTGAAAAATAATACGCTAAATCGATCTCTACGGTAATTTTCATTTTGCTTCCTCCTGGTTTAATTTAGCCAATATGGTTTCCCTTTGTTTTTTGAAATTGTCAAATTCTTCCCGATATTGTTTAGGGCATTCAATTGTAAAAATTGCTGCCCCTCCATAATCTCCGTCAACAGATATAAAGTGATCAGAATTAGCCATCCTTAACGTATCTGCTTTATTTGCAGCGTAAGGTGACCAGGTTTGAACCCGATATTTGTGCTCGCTAATTCTAATGGACCAATCTTTTGGCGCCTCAACTCCAAACCATTTTTTAAATAGATTTTTTTCTAATTCGTCTAAAAAGTCCCAAACATCCAAATCTACAGGACATTCTACCCCAAAAAACTTTTTAATTAATTCCCTTGAAGTCATTTTATTTCCTCCTTTTCGCTCACGGATTCATAAACGGATTCTGGTACTTTTTCTACCCACTCCAATGCTGCGGAAAAATATTCCCAGTTTAAGGGGCATTCCGGTGGATTTACAAACCTACTGCCTGCGTCAAAATTAGGCCTTGATTTGGTAAATATCATGGCGGAATCAACCGTTGTTTCTAGCTCTGGGTTCCTAAAATAACCCCCTGTTACGGTATTGTAATCATCCACATAAAACAATCCGTCTGACCAAATTTTTAAAAACTCCGTCACATTTTCTTTTGGAGGCTTAATAGTTGTGGATAAAACGCTACGTGAGGTATTTTCTTGGTAAAGGGTCGTGTAAATTTCTGTGGTGGCATGCCCTGCTATGATGATATTCATAGGTTTTGGTTCTGGCGGTTCTTTTTCACCAATCTTTTGTCCTTTTGTCGGGCGTGCCAATTGGTCTAGCTTTTCCAAAAACCGTTGAAGCTCTATAAAAGCCAAATGATGGCCCCTACCATACTTTAAGTACTCTATGTCATCGATTTTATTTGCCTTGCATATGTG
>CAILUB010000219.1 GCA_903837305.1 uncultured Cytophagaceae bacterium | reverse complement strand
TTTCTCCCGAGCAAAGTCTGAAAATGACGAAATTAATTCAACACTGTTCATTGCTATCTCTTCTTTGTTTATTGAAATGACACTTGTACTTTTATTTTATCTACCTCTGCTAGCGGAAACCAAGTGGCCTCTTTCGCAACGATTTTTCTATGCTTGACGGTCTTCTCTGTTAAGATTTCCACCGCTTCTTCTGTATTAGAAACCAACGTTCCTTCTACATTTTCTGCCTCTTTATTTTTCATCCAAACCTTCACCTTGCGGCCTATGTTCTTCTGAAATTGCCAGCCTTGGCTTAATGGAAAGTCCAAACCCGGCGAAGACACTTCTAAATTATAGGCTTCTTCGATCAGCACGCCCTCTTCAATGAAATGAGCTAATTTACGGCTCATTAAAGCGCATTGATCGATTGTCACCCCTTCAATGGTATCAACTAAAATGGTTATTAAAGTTCTTTTCGTTCCTTGAGACACCGAAAAATCCACTAATAACAAGGGGCCTTCGCCGATGTAATCCAGTGTCCAATCTTTCAGTTTACTCGTTAAATCCATCTTCCTTTAGGGTATGAAAACAAAAAGAGGGATCAAAACCCCTCTTCTTTTCCTTAAATTCTCCACAAAGATACGCATAAATTTAGAAAATCAAAGTATTTGATGCATTATAGCGTCTTTAACCCAAAACAGATTGCGATTTTTTTCGTTATTTGCGTTTCAAATTATCCCCAAATGAAATTAGCGTCCCTCCTTCTTTTCATCACTTTTTATGGCCTAGGCGGTGACCGCTTCCCCGTTCCTCCGGATTCTCCTAATCGATTGTTCTTTATTCAACGAAGTACAAATGCAAATGTGGTGGTCTATGATGCGAACCTATTGGCAGGAAAGTTGAATGCAAAAGATCCGGTGCATACGTATTGGTATCGTTTTGGGGAGAGAGGCCAAAAAGAGGAACTCACAACTATTCAGCGCACATTAGCCTACGGATTATATACCACAGCTGTCTCTGGAGCACCTAATTCCTACGAAGGTCATTTCTTAGCCTACAGAAAACGCAAGTTTATGGTCAAGCAAGACGCGGCTGGGAATCCCATCGCTTTGTTTCCCATCAATGGAAAAATGCAAATATTAAAGCGCGTATTCGTCAGTGTAGACGATTCAAAGTTTATGACTTCGGTAAACTATATTGAGCTTTTCGGCAAAGATCCAGTGTCGGGGAGAGATGTGTATGAGAAGTTTAAGCCATAAAGTAGAGTAGAGATAAGAGAGTATAGAGTAGAGATAAAAATCTCAAAATCTTATCTCTATTCTATAATCTATACTCTCTTCTCTATTATCTCTACTCTACAAATTTCCCAGTAGGGAAATTTGTAAGTTCCTCGGTTGCCCGCCATACCCCGTAATCTCCATGATTTCTTGATTCAGCGCATTTTTTAACACAGCTGAAACCTTCCATTTCGAATTGATTTGGTAATGAACCGAAATGTCAGTCCATACATACGCTGACATGGGATTCGGTTGAACGGAATAGGTGGACTCGTCGTAGAAGTAGTCCGTTCTTTGGCCTACAAATTGATTCGTTAATCCTGCAGACCATTTCTTCGAAATCTTTGCTTGCATGTTTAGATTCCAAGCGTTCGAAGGGCGGCGAATCAAAGAAGAATAGGTGGAATCGCGATCGATCATCTCTCCCTTCAAATAGGTATAGTTGAAATCCGCTTGGAATTTTGCGGATTGGAACCCGATTTCAAACTCAATTCCTTGTGTTTTTTGCTGAGACACATTTTGGTATTTACCATAAGGCTCCACATCCATCGACTGAAAAACAATTCCCTGATTGACTTGATTTTCGAAGGCTACAGCACGAATTTTCCACGCTTTCAACTTCTTTTCAACCCCAAATTCGATCGTTTTTCCCTGCTCAGGTTGCAAATCTAGATTACCATAGGGAGAGGCTAATTGATAAATCGAAGGCGTTTTGAAACTGGTATAATAGTTGCCAAAGAATTTCGCTGTCTGTGAAATAGCCCAATACGGATTCAGATTATAGGTAAAATAGTTTCCAAAAGATGACTGCGCATTCCATCGCGCCCCCACCTCGTAACCGAATTTACCCCAGCTCTGCTGAAAAGTAGCGTATGTTCCCATAATCTGCTGGGTCTTTTGCTTCTCCGTTAAATCAGGCGAAACATAAGGGCCATAGTCACTAACCGAAAAATCGCTTTGCTCCGTTTTTTGGCGTCTATATTCAGAACCTACTAATAAAGTGGCATTTTCTTTTACTGGAATCTTCAAAAAAGCTTCCAATCCTTGATTCAAACCTGCATAACTCGAAAGACTAAATTTAGAATAAGCATTCGCGGCTACGTCGGTTGAATCGTTGCGAAACTCTCGGTGAATCAGGTCTTGAAAGGCACGAACTGTGAATTTATTTACCTGGTATTGCGCTCTGAACGAATGACTTACGGCCTCCGATGTATAATCTCGGTCATCGACAAAGGGACCATTATCTAAATTCCCACGATACAGTTGTGACGCATGAGAGAAATCTAAATTGCCAAATTTACCCATATCACGACCCCATTTCAATCCCCAACTTTGCTGCTTAAATCCATCGTCTTCCGCTTTTCCCTTGGCGATTTTAGCCGAAGAAAAACCATCTGTCGCATAATTTTGGGCCTGTAATTGGATCTGGTTTTTTCCCAGTGTTGTCGACCAAGAAATTTGTTCTTGATGTGTCCCTAATCCACCACCTTGAAGTACGACATTTATTCCTTTTGCGTTTTTCTTCGTCACTAAATTAATGACCGCAGCCATCGCATCAGAACCATACAGCGTAGATTGGCCTCCTTTAAGGATTTCAATGCGTTCGATGTTTGCCAAAGAAATCAAGTTCCAATCCATCACCGATGAAATATGCGACGGATCATTCAAAGGAAAACCATCCATTAATAAGAGCACATGACCTGTATTCGCACCCCTCACATAAATCTCCTGATTCGTCCCCGGCGCGCTGCGCGCGCCTACTACTGCGACACCTACACTTTGCTGGAGTAATTCACCTAGACTTTTCCCCTGATTGGCCTGGATCATTTCGGCCGAAATAACCGAAACCACTTTCCCCGAGCGAGCCAGTTTTTCTGGGTACTTGGGCGCGGAGATAGTGACGTCCGCGAGCGTGGAATCCCTTGTTAGAGTAGAGAGAGGAGAGTATAGAGTAGAGATGGTAGATTGTAGAGAGGAGATTTTTTCCTGACTACTGGCTAAGGACGACTGTCCACTGCTAAATGGTGAATGGTAAATAGTGGATGATTCCCGAATGGTAAATGGTGAATGGTAAATGGTGGATGAACCCTTCGGACTCATTCCCTCTGGACTGGCGACTATCGACTTCGGACTCATTTCCTCCGGACTACGGACTTCGGACTCCGGACTCATTCCCTCCGGACTAGCGACTGCTGCAAAGCAGCAACTCGCTAAAAATACTAGCTTTAACATGTTTTTTTGCCCATCTGGGCCTGTGAAATAAAAAGGTAATCGAACGCTCGACCTCGGATCATCCTCCGTAAAACAAGGTCAAGAATAGTAAAAGGCAGGTCTCCTGACTCATTTCCCTTGCTTTTCGGCCTTCCCAGCGACGCCAGTGACCCTAGATTGAAAAGCTTTTTGAAAATTTACAGTTGC
>CAILUB010000218.1 GCA_903837305.1 uncultured Cytophagaceae bacterium | reverse complement strand
CGAAAATTGACTGCGGAGAGAGAGGGATTCGAACCCTCGGTACCGTTACCAGTACGCATGTTTAGCAAACATGTCCTTTCGGCCTCTCAGGCATCTCTCCTAGCATTTAAGAGAGCACAAATGTAGTAAATATATTTAGTAAATGAAATATAAGGTTAAAAATTATTTCGCCAATACATCAAAACTAGATACAGATTTGCCCTCTAAACTTGTTTTACCCATCAGATATAAATCCATATTCCGAGCAGCTTCTCGCCCTTCAGATATGGCCCAAACCACTAGTGATTGACCACGTCTTGCATCTCCAGCAATGAAAACCTTCTCATTATCAGATTGATAAGAAGAACTAGCTACTAAGTTACCACGCTCATCTGAATTTACTCCTACGGATGTTAATTGATCAAATAAACTGTTGTGATCTGTATGTAAAAAACCTGCAGCTACTAGGGCGATATCACAAGGAATCTTTCTTGTATTTATTACCTCTTGCTCCATTTTACCATCCTTCATGTTATAGACGATGTCACCAATAACCAAAGCTTCTAATTCACCCATATCATTTTTAACAAATTCTTGCAATGCAATTGACCAAAGGCGCTCCACTCCTTCATCATGAGATGTAGAGGTTCGTAACATATTTGGCCAATTAGGCCAAGGAGTATTCGATGCTCTATCGACAGGAGGTTTAGGCATTACTTCAATTTGTGTAATAGAAGCAGCTTTATGACGATTGGATGTACCCACGCAATCAGAACCGGTATCTCCACCACCAATTACAACAACATGCTTTCCTTTAGCACTTATGTCAGCATTTGTATATTTCTCACCTTTGTGATTCACTTCTAGTGCTATAGAAGCAATACGCTTATTTTGTTGCGATAAAAATTCCATCGCAGGATAAATACCGATAGCATCATTTCCTTTAGCCGTAATAAAACGAGGAGTTGTGCTTCCTGTTGCTACTAAAACTGAATCAAAATCGTTAATTAAATTTGCCAATTTATCAGTAGTACCAATATTTGCATTGGTAATAAATCGAATTCCTTCTTGCTTCATTACTTCCACCCGGCGACTAACAACGGACTTATCTAATTTAAAATCAGGAATTCCATATCGCAATAACCCGCCTATTTGATCTGCACGCTCATAGACAGTGACTAGATGTCCAGCCTTATTTAATTGGGCAGCTGCCGCTAAACCTGCAGGTCCAGAACCAATGATTGCTATTTTCTTGTCCGTACGAACTTTAGGTACAAAAGGAACAACCCAACCCTCTGAATATGCTTTTTCGATTATCGATTTTTCAATTAATTCAATAGCTACAGCAGGCTTATTGATTCCTAATACACAAGAAGACTCACATGGTGCAGGACAAATTCGCCCAGTAAATTCTGGGAAATTATTTGTTGTACTCAAAATATCGTAAGCATACTTCCAATTTTGCTCATAAACAGCATCATTGAATTCAGGGATGATATTTCCTAGAGGACATCCATTATGGCAAAATGGTGTACCACAATCCATACAACGACTCGCCTGAGCTTCTGTGTCAGCTGTAGAATTTAGTTGTTCAATTTCTTTGTAATCATTCACACGCTCTGAAACTGCTCTTTTAGGGGCTAATTTGCGGTCAATTTCCAAAAATCCTGTAGGCTTACCCATTCTGTCTTATTTTAAATCTACTTTAATATCTTGATACACTCTGTCCTTATCAGCTAATACATCAGAAATACTCAATTTTCTTGTACTTAATGCATTCTTATAATCAACTGGTAATACTTTCTTAAATTGACTTGATAAGGCATTGAAATTATCAAAAACTAATTTCCCTTTCACTGAATTAGTCAGAGAAACATGTTTTTCTAAATACATTAAAATGATGTTCTTATCTTCTGGTGTTAGCTCAGTAATTTCTACCATCTCTCTATTCACCTTAGCGTCAAAGGTATTTTGCTCGTCTAATATATAGGCTACACCACCCGACATTCCTGCTCCAAAATTTCTACCTGTATTACCTAAAATGATAACTAAACCTCCCGTCATATATTCACAGCCATGATCACCAATTCCTTCAACCACTACCTTAGCCCCTGAATTTCGAACACAGAAACGTTCACCTGCCATACCCGCTAAATAAGCTTCACCTGAGGTTGCGCCGTAGAATGAAACATTACCCACAATGGAGTTCTCTGATGCTTTAAAAGTTGCATGAGAAGATGGATAGGCTACGAGTGTAGCACCGCATAGACCTTTCCCAATGTAATCATTTGAATCTCCTTCTATTTCAAAATGGATACCTTTTACGGCAAAGGCACCAAAAGATTGACCTGCAGTACCTGTAAATTTAATGTGAATAGTATCAGCTGGCAAGCCCTTCTCACCGTACTTCTTCGTAATTTCATTCGATAAGATAGTACCAACAGACCTGTTAACATTAATAATAGAAAGTTCACTGCTTACTTTATCTCCTTTATCAATTGCAGGTTTCGCTATTTTCAACAACTCCCAATCCAATTGATCAGCTAATCCATGATCTTGTTCCTCTGATTTAAACACAGCTACACCATCGGCAAGAACGGCTGGGGCTAAAATTGGATTTAAATCTAAATTTTTAAACTTCCAATGTCCAGATAAGTCTTTCATTTCCAAAAGATCAACACGACCTACCATCTCTTCTAATTTTCGGAAGCCTAATTCAGCCATTATCTCACGCAATTCTTGGGCTAAAAAATGAAATAAATTCACTACGTGATCAGCTTGACCTGTGTACAATGCTCTCAATTCAGGATTTTGCGTTGCGACTCCAACCGGACACGTATTTAAGTGACACTTACGCATCATAATACATCCAGCAGTAACAAGCGCAGCTGTAGCCACCCCAAATTCTTCCGCACCTAATAAAGCTGCCACTGCTATGTCTTTGCCTGTTTTTATTTGACCGTCGGCTTGAATCGTTACACGACCTCTTAGTTTGTTCTTCACTAGGGTCTGGTGTGTTTCTGCTAAACCAAGCTCCCAAGGTAAACCAGCGTGACGAATAGATGATAGAGGCGATGCTCCTGTACCGCCATCATAACCCGCTATCAAAATATGATCTGCATGGGCCTTAGCTACCCCAGCTGCAATTGTCCCTACACCCGCTTCAGAAACTAGCTTAACAGAAATCCTTGCAGCCCTATTCGCATTTTTTAAATCAAAAATTAATTGGGCTAAATCTTCAATTGAATAGATATCATGGTGCGGAGGTGGAGAAATTAGACCAACACCAGGCGTACTATGACGGGTTTTACCTATCCAATCATCCACTTTATGACCAGGTAGTTGACCTCCTTCACCAGGCTTAGCACCCTGGGCCATCTTGATCTGAAGTTCAGTAGCATTAGTTAAATAATTAGCTGTCACACCAAAGCGACCAGAAGCAACCTGTTTAATAGCTGAATTCATAGAATCACCATTAGACATCTTCTCAAAACGAATTGGATCTTCTCCTCCCTCACCAGTATTAGATTTACCGCCAATGCGATTCATCGCGATAGCTAATGTTGTATGTGCTTCATAAGAAATAGATCCAAATGACATAGCACCTGTTGCAAACCGGGCTAATATATTTTCAACTGGTTCTACTTCATCAATTGAAATTGCCTTGCTTGACTTGAATTTTAATAATCCTCGAAGTGTTATCGACTTTTTACTCTGATCGTCAATTAATTGGGCATACTTCTTGTATACAGAATAATCATTCTGCTTCGTAGCTTGCTGTAATAAATGAATTGTAGCTGGATTAAATAAGTGCTCCTCTCCTCTCTGCTTCCACTGATAAATACCTCCAACTTCTAATTTTGGCGAATCTTGTTTTCTTAATAAATAACCCGAAGAATGCTTGATGAGCGCTTCTTTGGCAATAATATCTAAGCTAATTCCACCAATACGAGAGATGGAACCACTGAAATACGTATCTACTACGTCTTTACCTAAACCTAGAATTTCAAAAATTTGAGCCCCTTGGTAAGACTGCAATGTAGAGATACCCATTTTAGAGAAGATCTTTAATAATTCTCCATTAACGGCTTTGATGTAATTGTACTCTAATTTATCGTAGCTCAAATCTTTGTTCACAAATCCTTGATCCTTCATGGCTTTGATCGTTTCAAAGGCCATATACGGGTTTACAGCACTAGCACCGTAACCGATCAACGTAGCATAATGGTGTGTTTCCCACACATCACCTGCTTCAATAATGATACCTACCTTCGCTCTTTTCTTCGTACGAATCAAGTGATTGTGCACAGAAGCCAAGGCTAATAAAGATGGAATAGGCGCATGTGAGCTATCAATTCCACGGTCTGTCAATAAAATAATTGAATAACCATCATCCACTGCATCTTCTGCGTATTGATTAATACGATCCAAAGCCTTTTTCAACACTCCTTCCTCCTCAGATGCTCGGAAGGTCATGTGAATAGATTTAGTTTGGAAATTTTCATGGTCAATCCAACGGATCTTCTCCACCTCTTTGTTACGCAAAACAGGTTGTTGAATCTCTATTTGACGACAATGTGAAGGGCTTTCTTCTAACAAGTTCGATAAACCTCCGATATCAGACAAAAGCGACATAACCATTCGCTCTCGGATTGGGTCAATCGGGGGATTTGTAACCTGAGCAAATAATTGCTTAAAATAAGAGGATAAGTGTTGAGCCTTCTCAGATAAAACCGCTAAAGGCGTATCAATACCCATGGAACCTAATGCTTCTTTACCAGTTTCAGCCATTTGAGCTAAAACGATGCGGATATCTTCGGTTGTAAACCCAAAAATCTGTTGTCTAGAAACTAGCTCGATCGCCTTCGGTTGTCTGTACTCAGAACCGGCTTCTGGAAGATCTTCTACTCGAATTTTATTATTAATCAGCCACTCTCCATACGGTTGTTGTTGGCAAATTTTTTCTTTTAATTCTTCGTCTGGAATAATACGTCCTTGCTCCATGTCCACTACGAACATTTTACCTGGTTGTAAACGACCTTTAGATACAATCGTTGCTGGATCTAAATCTAAGACACCTGCTTCGGATGCCATGACAACATGGTCATCTGACGTTACCCAATAACGAGATGGACGTAATCCATTTCTGTCCAATGTAGCACCAATCATTTTTCCGTCCGTAAACGAGATACTAGCTGGACCATCCCATGGCTCCATCATCGCCGCATGGTATTCATAGAAATCCTTTTTGTATTTCTCCATGCTCTCATTACCATCCCATGCTTCAGGGATTAACATCATCATGACATGTGGTAAAGAGCGTCCGGTTAAATACAATAATTCAATTGCATTATCTAAAATCGCAGAATCGGACTGTCCTAAGCTACATACCGGAAGAATCATGTCTAATTCTTCTTGTGTGAAGTTTTTGCTAGAGAATAAAGCCGATTGCGCTTGCATCCAAGATGAATTACCTTTTACCGTATTGATCTCACCGTTGTGCGCAATAAAGCGGAATGGTTGAGCTAATTTCCACTCCGGGAAGGTATTGGTAGAGAATCGGGAGTGTACGATGGCCAAAGCCGAAGTAAAGTTTTCCTGGAATAAATCCAAGAAGTAACCCGGAACCTGCATGGTCGTTAACATACCCTTATAAATAATGGTACGGCAAGACAAGGAGGCAAAATAAAAGTTATTGTTTAGGCCCGCAATTGTTTCATTTAACAACTTAGACACATATTGTCTAAAAACATAAAGCTTTCTTTCAAAATCAATTTCAGTCGCGCAATCTGCTGGTCTTTCAATAAATAATTGTTGAATAGACGGCTCTGCGTTGCCTGAATCTGCTCCTGTGATTTCCGAATTATCTACAGGAACTATTCTATAACCTAAAATACGTAATCCTAATTTCTTAGACTTACGCTCAATGACTTCTTTGCATTCTTTAATTAGCGTTTCATCTTTAGGGAAAAAGACCATCCCTACTCCATAGTTACCTAATGAAGGTAAAGCAAATCCTAAAGAACTAGTTTCTTCTAAGAAGAACTCGTGAGGTAGTTGCACTAAGACACCTGCGCCGTCACCTGAATTAGGATCACAACCACAAGCCCCTCTGTGATCCATACGAATCAACATTTTGATGGAATCTTGAACAATGCGATGTGATTTGATACCTTTTAAACTGGCAACAAATCCAATACCACACGCATCGTGTTCAAATTCTTTTCTGTACAAACCTACTTCATTCGGATTTCTCATAGGAAACTATAAATATTCTAATATAAACAATAATGAATCGAAAATAACTGAACCTGATTGTGAAGTCATTTCAGATAGATAATATACCTAATTTCAAATTTAATTAAAAATAAATTTGGCAAATCGATCTGTAGACAAAATATTCTTCGGAATTCGAATTATCAGAAATGCAACACAAAAAATCTTGCTATAGTGCAATTTTAATCATAATCCTCTCCATATGACTCTCCAAATTCGCTCTCCCCTTCCGTATCGTCCTCATCTTGGAACTCATTTTCAAGGTCATTTAAGTAGATGGCATCAACCCCTTCTTGAACAGTATTTAACAAGGTTAAATTTTCAATTTTGGCAGTGTCTAAACGCTCCGCAATACCATCATCCTTTGTCACAACGACAAATAAACCACCTTCGTTTGTGCAAATCTTGGTTCCTTTTCGGATTGCAGAGACACCATATCCATCCAATTCAGCTATTTTAGAGATGTTTAAGATCATATTAGCATAGTCTTTTTTAAATAAAAGACGAATGGCATTTTCTAATTCCTCTGAATTAGTGGCTCCTAATTGTTCAGCCTTCCAATCAATAACGGCATAACTTTCGTTTTGTTCGAGTT
>CAILUB010000217.1 GCA_903837305.1 uncultured Cytophagaceae bacterium | reverse complement strand
TGCAGGAAAACCCCGAGCTTAATAACGTCGAGGAAGTTGAAGACCCAGAAGAGGAGATGATGGATTACTCCAAAGATGCCGCAGAAATGGCTTATTCAAACCTTATGGCGATCAAGAGAAATGCTCTGATGATCGAAGCCCTCGTTAATTCATCCGAAGAAATTAAGATGGAACTTGGAGAGTCTTGGCTGGGCGGCAAGCTAGTTATTTGCGACGACTATCTTAATGCTGTTGCTAAGTATTTAAGTTCAGAACAAGAATAATAATTAATTGTAGAATTTATCAACCCGCACTCTAGGATTAGGGTGCGGGTTTATGATTTGTGGCAAAACTCTTACCGTTTTAACTGTAGCTTGGGGCAAAGAACTGCCCCTAGCAGAAAAGGTTTTGAATCATTGCGCAACCTGTTTCCCAAGCTTTGATTCTGTACTTTTATACAAAGAAATAGATAACCTTTTAGACTATAACAAGTTTATGGTCGAAGGGCTCAGTAGTATTATAAATACTGATTTTGTTTTGATTGTGCAGCCTGATGGTTTCATTATAAACCCCAATCTATGGCAGGACAAGTTCTTGGAATATGATTACATTGGTGCGCCTTGGCCTTGGCACGGCGTATGTGGAAACGGAGGCTTCTCCTTAAGAAGCAAACGATTCTTAGATCTAAGTTCTCGATTAAAATACGACCATAGACATGAAGAATATAATTTTTGCCCAGAAGACAACTTTTTATGCTTGGAAAAATACAATAGAAATTATTTTCTACAAAATCAAATAAAATTCGCAGATATTAAAACATCTATCGAGTTCTCTTTTGAGCATCCAATCAAAGAGTATCCAGATCATAAATTATTTAACTCGTTTGGTTTTCACGGTAAACATTTAATTCAAAATTGATGAAAGTTTTAATTTTTAACCACCATCCAGATTGCTCCTTGTACATGTGGAGAGCAATGAAGGAGATCGGACTAGAGGTAGATTTCGCAACCGAAGATCTGACAATGAAAGTTGGATTTCCTCATTCAAGTACAAAAAACAATAAATTTGAGGTAGTTAATCGGCTCTATTCTCCAGAAGAATTTAACCCAGAGTTTAAAAATGTAAGCTTTACCGACAAGATAAGTCACGATTTGTACTTATCCATTCAGCCAGAGGTGGTTAATATATTTGGGCCGTATGCGTACTGGGACGCTCAAATGCAATATTTTTTAAGAAACTTTGGGCATATAAACGTCAGAAAAAGCTGCAATCATCCTGAGGCTCAGAAATTTGGATTCAAATTTTGTGCAAACTGGATTCCAAATCAAAATTATAGTCTAGATAACCCAAAGCTGATAACCCAGTTAATTACTCAGCACCAACTAGTTCAAGAAACTGAAGAACTAATCAAGCTACAAGATAGCGGCTATCCGGTCGTTATCGCTGGTGGAGATAATTGTAAAAATGGCTTCATCAGAGATACCGAAATCCTACCAAAGACAAGTATGCTTGTTCATAATAAGCAATTTGGAATAAACTGCTACGCTGTTTGCAAGGCTTTAGATTTAGGGATTCCGGTCTATATGAGTAAGGCTACAAAGCAAATTATTGGGTTTGACGATCTACCAGATAGCCTCTTCCTGTTTAAGGAAGAGCTTTCGATCCTTGACGCTTATAACCAATCATTAAGCATCAATAGGAAAACTATACAAGACACTTATAGATCAATTTATACCTTAGATAGAACAGTATCAACATTAAAGGAGTGCTTAAAATGACAGAAAATGAATTTAACAATTTGGTCTTCGAAAAGACCAACGGAGTCGTTCA
>CAILUB010000216.1 GCA_903837305.1 uncultured Cytophagaceae bacterium | reverse complement strand
TCTCCAGCATTACCTGCTGGTCTAGTGATTGATCCAATAACGGGTGCGATCTCGGGTACTGCAACAGCTACTTCTGCTCCTAGAGCATATACAGTAACTGCAACTAATGCAGGTGGAACTGGTACAGATATTATCACGATTTCAATAGTAGAACCGTCGCGACCTACTATCACCTATGAACCGACAAACAATAAGTCCTTCCCTGTTGATAGTGTAATTACGCCATGGATTCCAATTACAACCGATGTAATTAATTCCGTTACAGTTACACCAGCCTTACCGGCGGGTCTTGTAATAGATCCTTTGACAGGTATCATTACAGGTAAGCCTACAGCTATCATGACGAAGCGTGATTACATCGTCACAGCTACCAATACCGCTGGCTCCGACACCGCACGCATCTCCATCACGGTGACGCCTAAGGCGCCAACGATTGTGTACAATCCGACGAAGAAGGTGTTTGGAAAAGATGTTTTTGGTTCATATAAGCCAACTGTGACTGGAGCTCCATTCACAAGTATGACAACGCTACCTGAGTTGCCAGAAGGCCTCCGCATTGATTCCTTAGGTGTGATTAAAGGTACACCTACACAGGTTTTGGCGCCGCGGGCTTATACGATAAATGTGGCGAATGCGGGTGGAACGGCAACTGCGCAAGTGATTCTAGAGGTGACCGCAGATATTTGTCCGGTAACCGTTAGTGTAACGCCTGGCGCTATTGTATTAACACAAGGTGTAGCCATCAATCCGGCGATTACTCCGACAACAACGGGTGTTGTAAGTGAATTTAAAATTAGCCCTGCTGTTCCGGCTGGATTATCATTCAACGGTACCAATGGAAGTATTACGGGAACTCCTTCGGCGACTATGACAACCACAAGCTTTGTCATAACGGCGAGCAATGGAACGTGTAGTGAGACAGCGACGTTTAGCTTGACCATTAATCCGGCAGCACCAGAAATTGTGTATACGCCTAAGGCTAAAACCTTTGGCCTAAATACAGCTATTGCTCCTTATGTCCCGGTTATTAAGGGTGCGCCTGTGAGCGTTACGATTTTCCCTGAGCTGCCAGCTGGTTTAACGATTGATCCAGTATCTGGTGCGATCTCAGGTACGCCGAGCGCTACGTCTGCGCCTAGAGCCTATACGGTGAAAGCGACTAATGCGTCTGGCGAGGGTACTGATTTGATCACGATCGAGGTAACTGCGACGGTTACTTGTCCAGATGTGAATTACAATCCGAATGTGTTAGTATTAGAGATTGCCAAAGACACCACGATCACTCCTACCCAGACCGGTGTGATTGATCGCTTCACGATTAGCCCTGCTTTGCCGGCTGGATTAGTGTTTAATGCGGCGAATGGAACGATTTCTGGAAAGGCTTTGGCAAAATTAACAACCCAATCGTTCACGGTTAAGGCTATAAATAGCGTTTGTACCGATTCTACTCAGATCACGATCCGAGTGAAGGACAAGGCGCCAGAAATTGCCTACCTAGTGCCTTCTTTAGTTCGTATTAATAAGAATGAAGCGAGAAACATTCCATTAACCTCGACTGGAGGAAGCATTGATTCCTTAACGATCGACAAGGCGCTTCCTGAAGGATTAGTATTCGATTCGAAAACGGGTACGATTTCAGGTACTGCCACGGCGGCTTCAAGTGCAAATACGTATACCGTGAAAGCATTTAACGAGAGTGGTTCTGATATGGCGACCATCGTTATCGAAGTATTAAACGAAGGATTAGCTCCTACAATTGAATACCCAGCCAAAGAATACAACTACTTCAAGGGAGATAAGGTGAGTATTTTACCTGCTATTTGGACGGGGGTACAATCAGCTACGTCAAGTCCTACTCTTCCAGTGGGTTTAAGTATAAACCAAGTAAGTGGGGAGATTTCTGGTGTGGTAAATTACATTACCGTAAAGAAGACCTACGAGATTAACGCAGTTAACTCCGCAGGCAGCGACACAGCGACTGTAGTGATTACAATAAGCCCTATTCTACCACCTGATAGCTTAAGCTATGCCTCTCCAAAGTCCTTTATCGTAAACGAACAAATTCTACCTCTTTCTCCGAAAGTAAAAGGTTTTGTGGAAAAATACGAAGTAAGTCCTGCGTTACCTGCTGGTTTAACTCTTGATCCTAAATCAGGTATCATCACAGGTAAGCCTACGGTTATCACACCAGAATCACCTTATGTGATTACGGCTAGTAACGAGACTGGGGGTGTTAGCTTTACTTTATTGATTTCAGTAACTACCCCGATTGCTCCTGAATTGTGCTATGAGGTAACTTCCAGAACATTTAATGTGGGTGAGAAGATCAATACATGGAAACCTACTGTAAAAGGTGCAGTGAACAAGGTAACTATTAGCCCTGCCCTACCAGATGGATTAGTAATCGATTTAGTAACGGGAGATATTTCTGGAACGCCTAAAGTTAAGTCTGCTGCTAAGTCTTATGTAGTGACTTCTTATAATTCTGCTGGAGAGGGTAAATGCACCATTAACATTACGGTGCTAGATTCAATTGCTCCTAGCAACTTGAAATACGCTAAGCCTGTCAACTTGAAGCAAGGGGTTAAAATGAGTGAACTAATCCCTACCTATACGGGTTACATCGCTAAGTTCACCTCTGCACCTGGCTTGCCAGCTGGATTGAGTTTGGATTCTACAACGGGTAAAATAAGTGGTACGCCTACGACTCCGGTGACAGCTGCTCGCGCGGTAATCACGGGTGTGAACAAATATGGAAGCACTACCGACACCTTGTCTATCACGGTGTCGGCGATTGCTCCGATTGATTCGGTGACGTATCCTAATCCATTAGTGTTCGTGAAAAATGAACGAATTCTACCGGTAAGCCCTGCGGTTATAGGTGGTCCTGCTACGTCATTCACGATGACTCCGGCCTTGCCTAGCGGATTGCAAATTGATCCTTTGACGGGTATCATCAGCGGAACACCTATTAATTATAGCCCAGCGAACAGCTATGCTATTACAGCGAGCAACGATGTAAACTCGATTACGACGAATATCTCTTTTCGAGTGGATAGCGTGGCATCTGCTATACCATTGCCATTGTATGACTCTCCTATCACTACTTACAAAGGTGTGCAGGTAGAAATTAAACCAAAGGCAAACTCAGCTAGATCGTTCACGATTAGTCCATCGCTTCCAGATGGCTTAACCCTTGATCTATTCACTGGGGCGATTCGCGGTATTCCTACGAAGCTATCTCTACTTATGAAGTATGTGGTAGTAGCTACTAATTCTGCCGGTTCTGTGAGAGATACGATTGAATTAGAAGTGAATAATCCACCGACCATTAACTACCCTAAGAAATTAACGTTCAATCAAAACGAGGGAATCGTTCCGGTTGCACCAGTGGTAGAAGGTGGTTTTGTTTCAGGATACTCCATCACGCCTGGTTTGCCAGCGGGATTATCGATTGATACTTTCACAGGTGAAATCACCGGCACGCCTACAGCGATCTCTGCCTTGAGTGATTATTTCATTAGCGCTAATGATGGCGTGGCAACTGATTCAGTTAAAATCGAAGTGGTAACGCCTCGCAAACCATTAATCTCGTATCCATCACCACAAGTGTATGACCTAAAGGTGGAGATTAAGCCTTTAGAGCCAATTGTGGATGGGTATGTGGCGTCTTACATTGTTTCGCCAAGTTTACCTGCTGGATTGAGCATCGATCCTTCGACGGGTATCATCAGTGGAACGCCTTCGGTACTAAAATCGATTGCGACCTATATTGTAACGGCTCGCAATGCGGCAGGAAGCGATACAGCTCGCCTGGTGATTACCGTACGTACTCCTCCTAAACCAGATTCGTTAAGCTACGAACCAGGTAACTTTGTCTTCAAAGTAGGAGAACCTATCGAAACAATGAAGCCGAAAGTGAAAGGCGGAGTTTCCTTATTCACAGTAGCTCCAACGCTTCCAGCAGGATTAAGTTTAGATCCTTCTACTGGCTGGGTATCTGGAACCCCATCGATTGCGAATGATTCTGCCATCTATGTATTTACGGCAACGAACGTGAGCGGTAGTACTTCTGCCAATGTAGCGATCACAGTGATCAACCGCCCTATCGAATTTGACTATATGCCTACCAGCGTAACGTTCAATCGAGGTGAGTTAATCAATCCACTTAGCCCACGTACAGCAGGTATCATTGATTCAATCATTGTTTCACCTGAATTACCTGCCGGCTTAACAATGGACAAAAACACGGGGGTTATTAGTGGAAAACCACAAGATCTACAGGACTTTAAGTTGTATACGTTCTATGCATCAGGTCCTGAAGGCGTAATGATCGATTCACTTCGTATTAAAGTTGATAATTCTGCACCATGTTGCATCGTGTACAACTCACCGAATACGTTTGCAAAAGGCACTCCTATCAATGCCTTAAAGCCTACTTATAGTGGTTACATTGGATCCTTCTCTATCTCACCTAGCTTACCAGCTGGCTTGAACTTTAACCAAGCAACCGGTGAGATAACGGGTACACCTACAGTCCTTAGTGACCGAACTACCTATGAGGTGATCGGTACGAATGACTTAGGTAGTACGAAAGGTGTAGTGGTCATTGAGGTTGTACTATTAGAGGCACCTAAATTGCCTATTTACTCAACAACGAAAGTGACCTTAACGAAAGGGGTTAAAATGGTAGAATTGAAACCGATCGTTTCTGGCTTCGTGAAAACATACACCGTTACACCGGCCTTGCCAGCGGGCATCTCGTTAGACCCAGCTACGGGTATCATCTCGGGTATTCCAGCTGATACGAGTGCCTTAGCGAGCTTCGTGATTACGGCAGAGAATCCAGCAGGTAAGACTTCTACTACCCTCCAAATCGAGGTCATTGCACCAGATTCTTTATGTTGTTTAGCTTATAGCTCACCTAATAAGTTTAATAAAGGCAAATTAATCACCCCTATTACGCCAAGCGTGAGAGGTGATGTGTCTAGCTACACCATTAAGCCAGCGTTACCGGAGGGATTAGTATTTGATCCTAACTCTGGTATCGTTTCTGGTACGCCGGTGAATGTGATGCCTATCACGAAGTATACCGTGACAGCTAGCAATGCCGTGAACGAGGTAAGTGCAAGCTTTACCATTGAAGTGGTCGCTGGACAGAAAATTAAGTCGATTAGCTATCCTACACCTAATGTCTTGACGAAAGGTGTAACGATTTCGCCATTAAGCCCTTCTGTGCTGGAAAAAGATGCGGTAGCTGATTCGTATACGATCAGCCCTAATTTACCAGCAGGATTAAGTATGGATCCATTTACGGGTGTCATTAGTGGAAAGCCTACTAGCTTAAGTGATTCGACTCGTTATGAGGTGATTGCTAGCAATGATTTTGGCAGTGTAAGTACCACACTTGATATCAAAGTGATTCCAATGGGACCACCAGAAGATCTAGTATATCCTACACCTAACCAATTCACGCATGGTTTAGCGATTACTCCGCTGACTCCTACTTATGTAGGTACAGTAGAATCCTTCACGGTAAGCCCTGCGCTTCCTGCTGGATTGACACTAGATCCAGTAACGGGTATCATCTCGGGTAGACCTACAGCGGTTTCTGCCCTGGCAGATTACCTAGTGACGGCGACTAATAACTCTGGATCTGCTGAATTCACTTTACAAATTACCGTAGACAGTGCGACAGTGGCTCCTGATTCCTTGTCATATCCTACACCGAATGTGTTTGGACAAGATGAAGAAATCAATCCATTGATTCCAACAGTGAAGGGGGCTGTCTATGCCTATAGCGTAGAGCCTAACTTACCAGCGGGAATTGAAATCGATGCAGTGACAGGTATTATCACAGGAACGCCTATCGGTATCATTGAGAAATCGACCTTCACGGTGACGGCTAGAAATAACATTGGTTCTGTTTCTACGAATATCGAGATAACGATTCTACCTCCGGGACCACCAGATTCCTTGTACTACCCTCCAGTTCCTGGATATACAGGTAAGAAGATCAAGCGTACATTGAATCGCGGTGAGAAGATGAATCCATTAACTCCTAATGTGAAAGGATTCGTTAAGTCCTACTCGATTAATCCATCCCTACCGGCTGGCTTGAATTTCGATGGATTCACGGGTGTGATCTCTGGTACACCAGAGGATATCACGGAATTAGTTGAATATGTTATTACGGCAATGAATGCACAAGGATCTGTTTCGGATACCTTGTTGCTCGAAGTCGTACTTCCAGTCAGCCCAGATTCGTTAAGCTACCCTAGTCCACATACCTTTATTCAGGGTGTGGCTGTGGTGCCCTCTATCCTACCTACGGTAAATGGTTTCGTTAAGAAGTACAGCATCGAGCCTCTCTTACCGCGTGGAATGACATTTGATGAGATAACAGGTGAGATAGCGGGAACACCGTTAGATACCTTAGCGAAAACATCGTTTGTGGTAACAGCCACTAATAGCATAGGATCTGCTAGCGATTCCTTAGAGATCGAAGTGATACCTCCTACGATTACGTATAACACGCCTAATCGATTCAAGCAAGGGCTAGAAATTAACCCGCTCGAGCCAACGATTGTAGGTAAGTTAATTAGCTTCTCTATATCACCTGCACTTCCGAAAGGAATCGTGTTAGACTCCTTAACGGGTATCATTTCAGGAAATCCTTATTTACCTCGTCGAGACACGACCTATGTGATTACGGGTAGGTTAGGTGACATTATCGCGAAGACAAAGATCCGGATCGTGATTGATATTGATTCGTTATCTGACTTAGATAATGATTCTTATCTAGACTGGGAAGAATTAGGTGCAAACATCAATGTTCCGGTAGATACGGACAAAGATGGAACGCCAGATATCCTAGATGAAGATTCGGATGGTGATGGAATCACCGATCGAGATGAGCGGGAGACGATACGTCCTGATTGTGATGAAGATGGCATCGATAATAGAATTGATTCGGATGTTTGTAATCCAACCCCTTACCAAGGTATTTCACCTAATGGTGATGGATTAAACGAGACCTTGATGCTATTCTATGATCTCGATCTGAAACGGAATCCACCTAACAGGTTAACGGTCATAAATCGATATGGTCAAACCGTCTTTGTCATGGATAACTATGACAATAGCTGGGGTGGTCAATCGAATCAAGGAACAGGATTATTAGCAGGCGATGGCTTGTTACCTGACGGGACGTATTATTATATCTTAGACTTCTTTGGTGAGAAACCAACCGTTACAAATTACGTTTACATTAATCGCTTGAAAGGACAATAGACATGAAAAAGACCAACATAATATGCTGCATATTTAGCCTTTGCTTGCTTGTTTTTGTAACTAGTCAAAAGGCCTATGCCCAAATAGATCCAGGATTCTCCCTATTTAGGGCTTACCCTCAAGTAATTAATCCAGGATTTAACGGTGCAGTTGAGAATTCCGAATTGAGTTTAATGCACCGGAATCAATGGATGGAGATCGCGGGAGCCCCTAAGACGGTAGGTGTTTTTGGGAATTTCAAAGCCTTTAAACAGAAAGGCTCTGGCTTTACCCTACTCTATGACCAAGCGGGGCCGGTGAAGTCCATCTACGTGAGTGGGGACTTCGCTTATCATGTGAAATTAAATGACACCTGGGGTTTCTCTGGTGGTATTCGGGCGGGAGTTTCAAACTTGAGTTTGGACTTTGCCGGATTAAGTTTAAGAGACATGAGTGACCCATCCTTTAACCAAAATTTCTCCACGGGTATTAAGGCGAATTTTGGCTGGGGACTTCGTTTTGCGAAAAAGAACGATGCCCTTTATTTTGGTGTATCTCAGCCCCGCATGATTTGGAATGATTATGGTATCTATGAAGGCACGCACAAAGATGTGACTATGTTATATACTATTGTTGGTGGAAAATATGACGTAAACGAGGCTATTTCTTTGAATCCTAGCGCCTTAATACGTCTGGGCGCTGACGTGCCTAACTCGTGGGAAGTAAACGTAACTGCGACGATGAATAAGCTGTTGGAATTTGGTTTAGGTTACCGCAGCATGAATAGCTACAGCGCAAACCTAGGGGTTAATTTTAGTCCCAAAATCTACCTAGGTTACTTATACGAGATGCCGACTACCGAAATTAACCAGGTATCTAATCAAACGCACGAGATCGTATTGAAATACCGCATAGTGAGGGATAATAACCCTACTTATTACCGGAAGAAAAAGGGGATAGGCGATAGGTTAAATATCAAAAAAATCTTCAAGAGAAGATAATAAAAAAGCCCCCTACATCTAGAGGGCTTTTTATTTAGGGAGCTTTTTTAGGGTTTAATCACCCCATTTTTCAAATCACACCAGCGCTGACAGTTCTCTTTGTTCTTGAACTTGTAGAACAGGAAAGAGGACAATTGCGCTTTCGTTAATGTCTTTTGATAGGCTTTCGCATCTTCATTAGATGAATACCAAATATCATACGTTCCAGAAACGGTAGGCGTAATCACTTCGTCAGTTAACATGTCGAATAAAGCATAATTAGACTTATAATATACATTCGCAACGTCAAAACGTGCTGGGTCTCTCGCATAGCTACGTGCCGGAATCGTCACGGTATTTCCGTAAATCACTTCGTTGCTCTCTAAAACAACATAGGCCCTAGCATAATATACTTTAGAACCTACTAAGTAGCGAAGAATCACATCAAAGGAACCATCCGCTTTTGCAGGAGAAGTAATTTTACCATTATTCAAGGAAGGTGTTAGATAACCACCTTCATTCGCAGCATGAAAACCCGTTCCAGGCAAGTTCGAATTCACACTTGTAGAATTTACAGTTGTTAGATTTTGAGAAACACCATACACCACACCATATTCTTTAACCGGTGATGTTCCTGCACCAGTTAACTTTGCTCCTACTACTAAAGGCGATGGAATCGAAGCCACATCCGTAAATGTTGTGGTCAAAGCATAGTTATTAGGCGTTGTAAAGCTGCCCTCAATTCCGTAAGATATTCCCTTAGAATTTATCGCATAAGATCGAATGTAATACGTAGTCGCTTTAACTAAGTTTGTAACAGCAGCGGTAAATTCTCCCTTGCCAGAACCTGATGTAACTTTAGTCTTCGCTGTGGTCGGATTAGCCGTTGTCGAATAGACGAAACCACGTTCTGTAATGGCTGCACCGCCGTCATCGCTGATCGAAGAAGTAAAGGTCGCAGAAGTTAAACCTAGTTTTGTCACATCCACTTTAGTGGCGGTAGGTACCTTAAGATCCGTTGTCTTGAAAGTTTGCACCATCCCAAAAGAGGGGGAGTTATTAGAGTTCAAACTATAAGCCATGAAATAATAGGTCGTATTAGGCTTTAAATTTTGCAAAAGATAACTATAGGCACCTAATCCTGAGCCTATGGCTATTTTATTATCCTGCAAGGTAGGCGTCATACTCAGATTCGTATAAATGAATCCTCTTTCTGCGTTTGCTGTGCCCGCACCTGTGGTGGCTAAACTGACTAAATCGCCATTCAAAACGGCCGAAGTACCCGTGATGTCCGTTGCCGGTTTCGTCACGATCACCGCCGGATTTAATAAATCCTCTACTTTACAGCTAGACAGCAAAGTAATCGATGCGAAAAATAGAACAAGATACTTTTTCATACTTATTGAACTTTAAATTGGCCTAAATCAAAAATTATGGCTACTAGTTTCTTTCATTGTATATAGCACAATGTTTAGAATCGTTGATTTTTAATCTGCTCTTTTGATAATTCAAAACACAATAAATATATTGAAATAATTACTGAAATCTTACAAATATTTATTAAACGGTTATCTATTCATTCTCCGCCAGACCAGCGAAGAAATGAAGACTAAAACCGAATACTAAATAAATGAATTCCACTAGCGCAATTTGGGTATAAAATCCATCGAGGTCTGAATTGCCAAAAAACTGAAAATCTGCCATGGCTAATCCCACACAAACTAAAAAATTGAAGGATACTAATAATTTAACCATTAAACCCATGCCATCCATTTTGAATGCCTTCAAATAACCTTCCGTCGCATAGAAGAAAAAAGGAATGACTAATAATGCTTTAAAATTTTTCATCGTGTTTTCGTTTTTGTTTACCCAAAATTGCGGCAGTAGTACGCCAATAGTTGGCGACTTATAAATAAATCACTAGTTTAGGATCATGAACACCACCGATCGGCTTAAAGAGCTCAACAATCTATTTCTGCGTAAAACATTTCCGATGCGAGCGTCCACTGTGAGCTCGTATTTTACAGAACACTTTGATCAGCTGAGCTATAGCGAGCGGAGTTTTAGCCGCGACATCAAGGCATTGAAAGAAAAATTAGCGGAAAGGTATCCTAGCTTGGAGGAAACAGAGGGGGATTTAATTCGCTATTCGAAATCAGAAAATCGCTTTTACTATATACGGGATGACATCAGTGCCTATCCATCCTTTTCGGAAAAGGAATTAGACCAAATCGCCTCCATTATCGATTTTAATAAACATTTATTTACAGGCGGAAATGGGAATGGGATAGTGAATAAGTTGCGGGCGATCTCTTTGGAAAACAACCTCATAAAAAACGAAGAAATCGCACACTGGCCAGCTATCGAACTCATTAATGAGGGGGATAGATCTGGATCTGAACACGTAAAATTTCTGGTAGACGCAATAGCAGGTAAACAGTTGATCGAAATAACGCACAAAGGTTTAACGGCTAACTCCAAGGTAAAAACGATTCATTGCCTGCCCTTACTCATCAAGGAATACAACAATGGATGGTATACAGGCTGGTATTTGCTTTTCCAAGAAATGGATCAAAAGGAAACGATCAACAAAATTTCAAAAGATCAACTGCGGCTGTTCGCTTTAGACCGAATAGGCAACCTTCGTTTCAGTCGTTTACCTTATAAAACCCGCATACATCCCTCCTTTCAGCCAAGTGACTTTTTCAAACATAGCCTCGGCTTATTCCGAGGGGCTCGGGAAGCTGAAAAAATTATCTTACGAGTTCAGGACGATTCATGGATTAAAGAGTACTTACCCAAATACCCCATACATCCCTCACAAATTCAAATAGACGAACAATTATTCGAACTTACCATTGAAATAAATAAAGATGTCGAAAATTTTCTTTTTCGGTATGCCACTGAATTACAGGTAATTGAACCATTCCATTTAAAAGAACAGCTGCAAAAAAACCTTAAAAAAGCCCTTCAGCTTTATCAGTAAACTGATAATATGAGAGAGTGGTGTTTGATAATCGAGAAATAGGTCTACCTTCGCTTATTACAAAATCAATTAGTGGTTTGGTGTGCATCAAGATGAAAGAACTTTTCTTTCATCTTTTTTTTAACTTAGGTTTTCTAAACCTATAAAAAGATGCAAAGACGTGATTTTATCCAGAGCTCCCTGTTAGCAGGTGGCCTCAGCGGAATTCCTTCCTCCCAAGCAATTCCTGCTAAACCTAGTTTACAACCTTCTATTAAATTAAGTGTCTCCAGCTATTCCTATTGGCATTTCAAGGGAGATAAATTCCCCATTGAAAAAGTAATAGATGAGGCTGCGGCACTCGGATTAGAAGGAATCGATGTGTTACATCGACAAATGGAAAGCGAAGACAACGCTTATCTCCAGAAACTTAAAAAGCATGCCTTCGTAAACGGCATCGCGATGACCTGCCTTTCAATCCACCAGGGCTTTGTCACACCAGATAAAGAGGAATTAAAAAAACACGTAGATCACACAAATCACTGCATTGAACTAGCTTATAAGATGGGGATTCCCTGCCTCCGTTTGAATACAGGGAGATGGAATACGATCAAATCCTTTGACGACTTAATGAAAAACAGAGGAATCGAACCTATTCTACCGGGTTATACCGAAGATGATGGATACAAATGGTGCGTGGACGGCATTCAACAATGTTTGAAAAAAGCGGAAGAATGTGGCGTTTTATTAGCCTTAGAAAACCACTGGGGTTTAGGATCTACGCCAGAAGGCATGATTCGAATCCAAGATACGGTGAACTCACCGTGGCTCGGATTATTAATGGATACGGGGAATTTCCTAGAAGATCCTTATGATAAACTGAAGATGGTGGCACCACGCGCGAGTTTCGTGCAGGCTAAAACCTATTATGGTGGTGGAGAATGGTATTCATTAGACCTCGATTATGACAGAATCGTTAAAATTTTGAAGGATGTGAACTACCATGGCTACATTTCCATCGAATTTGAAGGAAAGGAAGATCCGAAATCGGGCGTTCGAAAAAGTGTGGAACTTTTACGAAAAGCATTAGCTAAGTAGATTCGATGCATTTTTGACTTTAATAGACAAACCTATGTATTCCTATGATTAATCAACAAAATTCACGCCGGGACTTCCTCAAGAATGCTGGCCTTTTAGGAGCTGCAGCAGCTTTCCCTAATATACTTTCGAAATTGCCAGGCGAAAAAGTCAATTTAGCTTGTATCGGTATCGGTAATCAAGGTGGATTAGATGTAATGTCACTTTACAATACGGGCCTAGCGAATATCGTCGCTCTTTGTGATGTAGATATGGGCGCTCCACAAACCTTAAAGGTTTTAGAGAAATTCCCAGATGTACCTCGCTTCCAAGATTTCCGTCAGATGTTTGACAAAATGGGATCGAAAATCGAAGCCGTTTCCATCGGTGTTCCAGATCATTCCCACTTCCCTATTACGATGATGGCGCTAGGATTAGGCAAACATGTGTTTGTGGAGAAACCAATGGCGCGTACCTTCCATGAAATTGAATTGATGATGGCCGCGGCGCGTAAGCACCCGAAACTAGTGACTCAAATGGGTAACCAAGGTCACTCGGAAGGAAATTATTTCCAATTCAAGGCTTGGAAAGAAGCGGGCATTATCAAGGATGTGACATCGATGAGCGCCCATATGAATTCGCCTCGTCGTTGGCACAAATGGGATCCTAAAATCACTAAATTCCCAGATGCCGAATCGGTACCTTCTACGTTAGATTGGGATATTTGGCAAGGTGTAGTACAACCACATGATTACCAAAAGGATTTTGTGAACGGCCAATGGCGCTGCTGGTTTGACTATGGTTTAGGTGCACTAGGTGACTGGGGGGCCCATATTATGGATACGGCACATGAGTTTTTGGACTTAGGCTTGCCTACTGAAATCAATATGCTAAGGGCAGATGGTCACAACAATTTCTTCTATCCGATGTCGTCCACGATTCAGTTTAAATTCCCGGAACGCAAAAACATGCCTGCCATGGATATTACGTGGTATGATGGCTTGAACAATATTCCACCAGTTCCAGCGAATTATGGAACAAATGAATTAGATCCGAATATCCCACCAGCTGGCAATGGAAAAATCCAGCCTGCTAAATTAAATCCAGGTAAAATTATTTACAGCAAGGATTTAACGTTCAAAGGTGGATCGCATGGAAGTACGCTTTCGATCTTAGGCGACGCAGCAAAAGATTTGAAATTACCGGAAGTTCAAGCGAGTCCTTCAAACCACTATGCGAACTTCTTGAAAGCGTGTATGGGTCAAGAAAAAACCCGTTCACCCTTCGAAATCGCAGGTCCATTAAGCCAAGTGTTCTCGCTAGGTGTTATGGCCCAAAAATTGAATACGAAACTTCAATTCGATCGCAAAACGAAACAAATTACCAATAACTCGCTTGCGAATTCATTATTAGTAGGTGCGCCTCCAAGAAAAGGTTGGGAACAATACTATAAAATCTAAAATTCTGGTACCACATCTGGGATGAGCAATCGTCCAGCAGTGGCTGCTTTAATCTGTTCTATTGAAACCCCGGAGGCACGCTCTTTTAAAATAAAGCCGCCTTCGGGGTTTATATCTAGTACCGCTAAATTCGTGATAACCCGGGTGACACATCGCTCCCCCGTTAAGGGCAAATCACAAGAGGCCACCAATTTAGATTTACCATCAGAAGACTGATGTAACATAGCTACGATGACCTTATCTGCCGAAGCGACTAAATCCATCGCCCCACCCATTCCTTTGACCATTTTTCCAGGTATTTTCCAGTTTGCTAGATCACCATTTTCCGATACTTCCATTCCACCTAAGATGGTTACGTCCACATGATCACCTCGGATCATGGCAAAACTTTCTGCTGAACTAAAAAAGGATCCACCTGGTAAAATCGTGATTGCTCGCTTACTCGCATTGATTAAATCTGGATCTTCCTGACCCGGTTCCGCTAAAGGGCCAATGCCTAATAGCCCATTCTCCGATTGCAAAATCACTTTTATTTCAGCTGGAATATGATTCGAGACCCGCGTGGGAATACCGATGCCCAGATTGACGTAATCTCCGTCTTTGACTTCTTTCGCTAAACGGCGCGCAATAATTTCTTTCTGCTCATCTTCTGAATGAGCTAAGGCGGCAAACTGTTCGATGGGTTTCACGTACCCAGCACCTTGAAAAATCCGCTGAACATAGATCCCAGGTGTATGAATTTAGTTTGGATCTAGCGAACCTGCCGGCACTAATTCTTCTACTTCGGCGATAGTGATGCGGCCCGCAGGCGCCATGACGGGATTGAAGTTCTGAGAGGTTCCTTTGTAAATCAAGTTGCCATCGGTATCCCCTTTCCAGGCCTTTATAAACGCGTAATCTGCGGTCAAAGCGGTTTCTAACAAGTATTTCTTACCTTCAAAAACACGCAATTCTTTCCCCTCTGCCACTTCTGTTCCCACCCCCGCGGGCGTATAAAACGCAGGAATACCTGCGCCTCCGCAGCGAATGCGTTCCGCTAAGGTTCCTTGAGGGACTAACTCGACTGATAAGTGACCCTCTAAAATTAAAGCTTCCAAGAGGTGGTTCTCCCCCACATAAGAACAGATGAGTTTTTTGATCGCGCGCGAGGCCACTAATTTACCTAATCCGAAGCCCTCGATTCCTGCTTCGTTCGAAATGCAGGTAATCTCATTGATTCCGGCGGCCAACAATACATCGATTGCATTTTCCGGAATTCCCGTTAAACCAAAACCTCCAAATAACATGGAGGAACCTGATTTGACATCAGAAAGAGCATCAAAAGCGGTAGCGTAAACTTTGTTCATTGGGGAAATTAAACATATATCATTATCTTGAGGCTGATTAATATCAGGTTTTGGCAATATTAGCTCCGCTGTTCGGCATTTTTACCTCTTTCATACTCTTGTACTATTTAAGCTCCTTAAATAGGTCCAATACCTTTTTAGCCCTGTTTTTCTTGTGTTGCAATTCCGTTTTGATGGTCTATTTTGGCTTGCATTACAGCAAAATAGAGTTCTGGGAAGGTATCTGTTTTGTACATTTCTTGCCTCTTTCTTTTCTGCTAGGACCAGCTCTATTTTTCTATGTCAAAAACACGGTTTCGGAGGATAAGCGACTACATAGATATGATTTATTGCATATGATTCCGGCAGTTTTCGTTGGGCTAGCCACTTTACCTTTCACGACTTTACCGCTAGCGACCAAGACGGCGATGGCGCATGAGATTGTGAATATTACAGAAGATTATCATTTAAATTTTCAATGGGTAACTTTTGAGCAGATCTTGGTAGGTCGCTCCATCCATTTAATGCTGTATTGCCTTGCCTCGATCATTTATTTCTCTTGGAACAAAAGGTATTTATTAAATAAATACGGCTCATTACCTTCGAATCATCGATTGATTCAAAAATGGATTTTCTCTTTGATCTTTTTACAAATGGTTATCGCGGGGAATAACCTAGGTCACATGTTAACGATATATTCACATAACTACGCGATTTTAGGCATTCCTTCTCATATCATATTTAGTGAAGAGCGTTTCTTTGCCATTTGCGGAGGAGGGTTTTTTGTCCAAAACTTCATCTTATTCCTCTTTCCCAAAATACTCTATGGTAACGTTTCCTACGAAGTAGAATTAAGTGAATCGAACATTTTACAGGAAATCAAAACTAGTTTACCTAAGAGAACGGTCTTTCCCAGAGAATTTGACAAAGATTTAGAGAACTATCTGAACACGCATCCCTTTGTAAAGAAGGATTTTTCTTTATCCCAAATGTCCTTTGACCTAAAAATGCCAGAGCGTTTTCTTTCTACCTACTTTAACAAGGATTTAGAAAAGACTTTTGGAGAATGGAAAAATGACTTGCGTATTGAATATGCCTGTCAGTTAATTGATGAAGGGAATGCTAAAAAGATCACTATTGAAGCCATCTCAACTGATGCAGGGTTCGTGTCTCGATCGAAATTTATCGACGCCTTTAAAGTGAGAAAAGGGGTAACACCTTCTGTGTATATTAAAGAAAAGGCAGGAGCCTAAGCTCCCACCATTCCAATTGTTTTTATTGTGCTGCTGGCAGAAGGCCTAATTGCTGCATAAAGACCATGTTATCCATGAAATCTTGCTCTTCAGCAATCTTTCCATCTTTCATTTTGGCAATAGTACAACCGATCACATCCACTGTCTTGCCTGTCGCCGGAATGCCAAAGAAAGTACCTGTATGCTTTCCTTTGAACTGCCAATACTTCACTAATTTATCTCCATCAGCAAACATTTCTTTCACGATAAATTGACGTTCCGAAAAGCCCGTTACATAATTCGAATAATAGGCTTTTGCATTGACCTTACCCTTCACCTCAGGAACGGTGTGCAAAACGGCATCATCCACATAGGCAGAATCAAAGATATCCGTGCGACCTTCATTCACAGCCACATCAAAAACACGCGTATAAAAGGCCATGTTTGCAGCACCTAGTTTTGCTTTTTGATCCGCTTCTGATGTGCAGGAGAATAATCCAGCCACCACACAAAGAGATAGAATAATTTTTTTCATTTTGTTTGTTTTATAGTTTACCAAATGTAAAAAAGCCTCCAAGCCATACAAAAAAATACAAAAATCATTTGTTCCCATTTGCGCATTTGGGAACAAATGTCTAATCTATTTCTTTAAGAAGACCCTTTTTTCAAGCGAACTTGCTCTCCTAATCAAATCCTAATAAAGAGGCCAGAGGACGTTGTTCTTCGGCCTTTTATTTTACCTTTGATAGTATCATATGATACTATCATGAAGCCGCCCTATACGATTACCGCCTCCATCCTAAATTTGGTAGCTTCGATCTCCCAGAAGATAGGGGAAGCCTCTGCGCATTATTTGGACAAACAATCCCCTAAACTCAGGAAGGCGAATCGAATTAAGACGATTCAGGCGACTCTGGGCATCGAGGGTAATTCGCTGAGTGAATCACAGGTACAAGCAATCGAGGAGGGTAAAATGTTGATTGGTTTTGAAAGAGATCAAAAAGAAGTCCAAAATGCACTTACCTTATATGAGCGATGGAAAGAGTTTAAGCCCTCCAAAAGTGCTTCCCTATTAATTGCGCATCGTATTCTTATGCAAGGTCTGGTGACCAATCCGGGCGAATACCGCAATAAATCCGTGGGCATCACGAAAGGAAAAACGCTAACACATATTGCTCCGCCGGCTGAACGTGTCCCCTATTTAATGAACGATCTTTTTCAGTATATCGCAGACGATTCAGATCATTTATTAATCAAAAGTTGTGTTTTTCATTACGAACTAGAATTCATACATCCATTTTTAGATGGCAACGGGCGAATGGGACGCTTTTGGCAATCGGTAATTTTATCAAAATCTCATCCGATATTTGAATTCTTGCCTTTTGAAACCATCATAGCCACGTCACAAAGTGACTATTACAAAGCACTCGCTTCGAGTGACGCCATGGGACAATCCACCCCTTTCATCGAATATATGTTAGGGGTTTTGGACAAATCCTTGGCGCATTTATTGAACACGACTAACGTGGTTTTATCTGAAACGGAACGCATCGAATACTTTATTTTTATTGGAAAGAAAGACTTCTCTCGCAAAGATTACCAGCGCGTTTTTAGAAATCTATCTACTGCAACGGCAAGCAGAGATTTGAAAAGAGGAGTATCTCTTCAGTTGTTTTCTGCCTATGGCGAAAGAAATGCCACACGCTATCGCGTCTTATTTTAATCGCTGTTTCCTAAATCCAGACGGCGTCTCCCCTGTCCATTTCTTGAAGATCCGATTAAAATAGGAAAGACTCTCGAAGCCAGATTCGAAGCAAGTTTCGGTTACATTCTTATCTTGAATCAAGAGTTTTTTCGCGTATTGAATCCGGTATTGGTTGACAAAGTCTGTGTAGGTGAGTTTCGTGGTTTTTTTCATATAACGACAAAAGGCAGGAAGCGATAGATTGACCTCGTTTGCAATTTGCTGGGTGTCGATGGGTGTTTGGAAATTAGTTTCGACGAATTGGTGTATACGGTGCATCCGCTCTTGTTGCTTGAGGATGGTTTGGCTGGAAATGGGGCGAACGTCGAGATTCACATATTCATCTGATTCTGCCAAAAACTGGAAAATACTCATCAACTCCATAAACTGATGAAATCGATCTAAATGTTGCAATTTTTTCAAGCGAATACCTGCGATTCGCTTCGTCTCTCCCGTAAAGGCGAGTCCCGTCTTCGCACGTTCCATTAATTCTACCACCTTTTTTAGTTCAGGAATTCGGATCAAGCCACTTTCGAAATAGGTCTCCGGGAATTGAATCACAACCGTCTCCACGGTTGCCTTTACGCCATAATCAAAATTCAAG